>JAFVRT010000150.1 GCA_017504125.1 Lentisphaeria bacterium | reverse complement strand
TGTTGCCCCCCGGTAATCGCCACCCTCACAACCGCCCTGTGCCGCAGCCGAGCCACGCCCGGTAATCGCCTCACACCCCAGCCAAGCCACGCTCAATCGCAGCCCCCCGCAATCGCCAACCACCCATGTCGCAGTACCCCCGGCAATCGCGAACCCTTGCGATGATACCGCGCACTCCAGCGGGGATGGTGATATCGGAACAAAAAAAATACCGCTGTTTATAAAAACGGCGGTTTTAGATTTCAGGCAAGATAAATTTACGGTTCATAGTAATCCCGGCGTTTGGGGACGACAGCGGGCAATGTCGGAATCAATATCAACAATATTGCTGCTGTAATTCCGTAAAAAAGGAATAATGTCTGATAACTGCAAAGAGTCAGGCTTCCCAATTGCCATGAGGGAGCCAGAAGATTTGCTCCCAATACCATTGCTGTTCCTGCCCGGCTGATGGAAATACCGGCATTGTGATAGGTCTGTTGAAACGCCATGGCCATTGTCTTATTTCCAGGACGGGCCAATGCCAGCAGTTCTGTGGAGTTGTTGCACATGAAAACACTATTGGCAAAGGAATTTATGAAGTAAATCACTCCGGCAAGATAAATAAATCCCGGTACTTTGCAGGAAAGCAAGGCAAAACACAAGGCTACTGCCATGAACACGAAGTGGACAAACAGTTCCAGACGCTTGATCTTGAACTTTTTCTGAATGAAACCGTAACAAAAGAAGCCTGTGATACTTCCGGCAATGCCGATCGTTGAAAAAATTTGCAGTTTTCCGGCATCAAGACCGACATAATTTTTCAAGTAGAGCAAAGTTACGGGAATCAGCGATGTGTAGGCCAGCGAAAGCAGACAGACATATACAGAATAACTTACCAAGGCACTGTTTCTGATCGATATGCCAACAGCTTTGACGATATCGATATTTAATTTCTTTTCCTGAGGATTTTCGGGAAAACGGAGCATGCAGTACATTCTGCCCAGAATCAATATGCCTGTTACGCCTACGATACACTGCATCAATACTACCGGAGGATTTTCTCCCATAAGTTTGCCCACGGCGTAAAAGAGTACTCCTGAAAGGATCATGTAACTGTAACGCATCGTTCCGAAAAATTTTCCTCTGTCCTGAGGCCGCAGGAACGCATCCAGCATGGGATACCAGGTCGCACCGTAAAGACTGCGCTGGGCACAATAGATAAGACAACCACTGATGACCGCCGTTTTTTGGTATGGACCGAAAAATGGTGCTGCTGCCATAAGCAGATATCCGAAACAACCGATGATACAGGCGATGCTTACAGCTTTTTTCATGCCGATCCTGCTTACCGCATAAGCACATGGCAGCAGCAGAAACATGGTGAGTATGGCGGAAAATCCTGTGGAAAACATCACTTCATCCTTGGTTCCGCCGAGCATGGAAATATAGACGATGATTATAGCACTGGTGTCAAGCATTACTTCAGAAATACATCCGAAATAACAGGCGAAATATGCCAGGACACGGCCGCGTTTCCGTTCCTGAGGAGAAAGTGTTTCTGCAAATGTACTCATTTTTACTGTAAGTTCCTTTTTTTTGATATAATATACAATCTTAATGTTTTTTTGCAAGCGAATTAAAAAAAATGAGGGAAAATCCTTGTATTTGGATACAAGGGGTGTATATTAGATTGCGGTTTACCAAGGAGGGTATTTTTATGAAAAAGAATATTTTTACCGGCATGCCTGATCCTGAACGCCCATTGATGATCTTGCGTTTGCGTTCCGGTCATGAAAAAAAATCGGTTTGGGAGCGGCTTTTCCGGCAGCTTGTGGAAAATAAAGCATGCTGTGATGAAGTGTGGTTTTCGACCGGTGTCGGGATCCCGATTCTTGAAAAACACCGGAAACGCTCCGCTCTTATGGCTGAACATGCCGGAGAATTACGCCGGCATGGAATAGTACCGAGTCTGCAGATCCAATCTACTATTGGACACAGTGACGATATAATCGCTTCAGCCGGAGCAGATGGCAAAGCGTGGGGCAGCTATGTGGGAGTCCATGGCGAGCAATGCAAGTATATCAATTGTCCGCGACAGCCGGGATTTCTGGAATATTTCCGGGAGTTATCCGGAATTTACGCGCAATGGCATCCGGGGTCTGTATGGATAGATGATGACTTGCGCCTTTACAATCACAATCCTGCACCGGATCCTTGCGGATGTTACTGTAAGGATTGCCTCGCAATTTTCAGCAGAGAAGAAGGGCATGATTATGGTCGCGAAGAATTGGTGAAGGCTTGTGAAAATGATCCTGAACTTTACAATCGCTGGAAAAATTTCGGAGAACGCAGTCTGGCTCAGGTTATCGAAGTGATCGTCAGAGCGTTCCGTGAAATTTCTCCGGAAACCAGATTCGGTTTGCAGCATGGCGGCAGCCTTTCCCGTCTGCCGGTATCCGATGCTCTGAAGAAATGTGCCAATGGCAAAATCGGCAGCCGTCCCGGTGCCGGAGCATACGGAGATCATGCCCCTTATCAAATGGTGGAGAAAATGCTTCATGTTTCCATGCAGATTTCGACCCAGCCGGGATATGAATATTTCAGTCAGATCGTGCCTGAAATAGAATCCTGCCCCAGATGTTTTACCTGTAAAACTTCTCAGGGACACCGGATCGAAACAATGCTTTATCTGGCTGCCGGTTCTGACAGTATGTCTTACTTCATCATGGATCCGGCTCTGGAAACTCCAGAGTGGTACGGTCGGGAACTTTTGAAGCCGCTGGCAGAAGAAGCTCCATGTTACAGAGAATTTATCCGCCACAACGCCGGAACTTTGCCGGGGGGGATCGCGGCGGCCTGCCGTATCGGGGTTTGCGGCATATCAGTCATTGAGATCGGTTTGCCGCTTATCGGAGTACCCTTTGCCGCAACTTCTCAGGCAAATTGCGGAATGATGATCTCTTGCAAAGCTGCGGAAAGTTTTTCCGAAAATGATTTGATCGAATTTTTCAAGTCCGGATGTATCCTTGACGGTGAGGCCGTCATGGCTCTGCAAAAGCGCGGCTTGAATCACTTGATCGGAAATGTCCGGGTATACGAATTGAAAGAATCGGCATCCGAATATTATACCGATGATCCTTTGAATGCAGGTTTTGAAACCAGATATCATTCTCCGCTCCGCAAGATCCGTTTCAGATTTGAGGCCCCGGAAGGCATGGAATACAGGACGCTCGGTATTTACCGGGATTCCAAAGAGCGCGATTGCGGAATCGCTTCTCTTATATTTACTGCTCCGGGCGGCGGCAGATGTGCTTTGCTGGGGTACAATGGCTTTGATATCCATTATGTTTCATCCGACCGGGTGAGGATGCTCAACCGTGTGGCAGACTGGATCAGCGGCGGCAGGCTGCCGGTAATGCCGGTCGAGCCGGTACAGTGCATGTTTGTTCCTGCAGTTGCAGAAAATGAAACATTGAGAAGTGTTACTGTTCTCAATCCCACTATCGGACATCAGAAACCTTTTGAGGTGATATTGCGGGGAGTGCCGGAAAGCTGCAAAGAAATTTATTGGTGTGTTCCGGCGGCAGATCCGGTCAAACTTGATTTTTCGATGAAGGGAAATGAGTGTCGACTCACGCTGCCGGGGATCTCTCCATGGGATATCGGTTGGTTGAAAATTACCTGTTGAGGAACAAAATATGGAATATACATCAAGAGAACATCCGTGGAAAGGAGCAATGACTCCTTTTTGTGTTTTGGGTAATACCTGGTTTGTGGGAGTTTCTCAGGCTTCCACTCACTTGATCGATACCGGAGAAGGCTTGATAATGCTGGACAGCGGATATCAGGAAAGTCTTTATCTTGTGCTTGACTCCATGCATAAATGCGGATTTTCGCCCAAAGATCTCAAATATATCATCCATTCTCACGGACATATCGACCATGCCGC
>JAFVRT010000149.1 GCA_017504125.1 Lentisphaeria bacterium | reverse complement strand
TCGGCAACAAACCGGTTCAGGGATGTAATGCCTGCGGTCAATGCAGCGGCGGCCGCGGATGTGTTTTCAAAGATGAACTTTATAACGCATTTACTGAAAAAATGAACTCCGCTGATGCCATTATCATTGGAGCTCCGGTTTATTATGCCGGCCCTCCGGGACCTCTCTGTGCCATTCTCGACCGGACATTTTATTCGGCAGCCAGACTTTTCAGGCACAAACCCGGAGCCTGTGTGGTCAACTGCCGCCGTGGAGGCGCAAGTTCAACATTCGACCGTTTGAACAAATATTTTACGCTCCTCCAGATGCCGGTGGTTTCAAGTCAGTATTGGAACTCCACCCACGGAACAAAACCGGAAGATGTAAAACAGGATCTGGAAGGCCTGCAGACCATGCGTACTTTGGCCAGGAATACGGCTCATATGCTGAACTCCATGAAAAATGCCGATATTCCCCTGCCGGAACCGGAACCTCATCTGTCCACCAATTTCATCCGCTGAATATTGTAAACTGCTGAATCCGTAAAGTCCTGAAAAACGGTATAACAATGAAATGCTTGAAAACAGTTGTCAAATGTTTGTTTTTTCCTTATGTTGCCGGATATAACAAACTGGCATTTTCCTGCCGCTGGTATGCGGCTTTATTCAATCCATTTTATTTCGCCCGCAAAAATCTGCACCGGCATATTTCTGCTCTGTGCGGAAATCTTTCCGGAAAAATACTTGATGTGGGATGCGGCACAAAACCATACAAAGATATGATCCGCCATACCGGGTATGTCGGCTTGGAGTTTGACACACCTGAAAACCGGAATTCCAAACAGGCAGATATTTTTTATGACGGAGTATACTTCCCATTGGAAGATGCCGCATTTGACGGTATCCTGACCACTCAGGTTCTGGAACATGTTTTTACGCCGGAAATTTTCATGACTGAATTGAACCGGGTATTGAAACCCGGAGGCAAACTTCTCCTGACCGTTCCTTTTGTCTGGGATGAACATGAACAGCCTTACGACTTCGGCCGATATTCATCATTCGGACTGAAAGCATTACTGGAGCGGCATGGTTTTGAAATCATCGAACATCGCAAATCATGCAGCAACATAACATTGTTTTTTCAACTTTGGAATGTCTATCTTTACAAAAAGATTTGCGTAAGGGATAATATTATTTTATTCCAGACTGTCATATTTTTATCTTCCATCTCCAACATAGCCGGAGCATTACTTGATTTATTTCTGCCTGAAAACAGCGATCTGTATCTTGACAATGTCGTTTTGGCAGTAAAAAAACAGCCTGCCGGTCAAAGAAATGACGGCTTGGATTAATTTTGTTTTTCATCCGGCCAGGAGTTCTTTACACCGGAATTTATGACAGCAGAATAAATTCATCACCGTATGTCTGCGGGCAAAAAAATTTTTCAGGAAAAAATGAAAATTCGCTCCAAAAAATTTGACAAATTCCTCCGGCATGATATATTATTTATCATGTTGGCTTATTGTCTTAATATCGTAAGGAACTTACTGTATATGAAACATGTATTTTCAATACTTGCCCTGCTGATAATGATCATATTCACTTCCGGTTGTACAGCAAAATACATCTGCCGTGACTCCGATTTGACGGTAAAAGAACTTGAATCCCGAATGAGTGCAGCTCTCGACCCCGATAAACGCTTTGCATCGGCGGAACGATTCATCCAGCGTTTCGATGTAAAAGTAGCGAAAGGGCTTCTCGAACCACCTGAAGAACAGATGATCGAAGTCAAATTTGCCCGTCCGGGCAATTTCAAGATCTCCACAAGTGATGATAAAGGGCTTCAGTATGCGTATATTTTCAACGATGCCGGCGGCTATATGGCAGACTACAGAAAAAAAACTGTAACACCGTTGAAAAAACAGTTTTTACAACATCTGCGCACCATGCGTGAAATAGCTGATCCGGTTATGGAGCTGAGCAAAGTTTTTGCTCATATCGACATCAAACGCTGTACCGCAGAAAACAAAGAATTCTATCTGCTCAGCTGCCGGAAAGAACCCAAAGACAATCCGTTGAATCTCTACATTTCAGCACGGGATTACAGACTCCGCAGTTTATCCGGAAAAATAAAAATCGGATCTTCCGTATTGGATTACAGCTCGACTGTAGTCAATTACGCCCTTAACGAAGGTTTGATGGTGGCTGACCTGACAAGATCCAATACCGACGGCATAAAGACTGAAAGCAAATTGGTATATTTCAAGCTGAATCCCTACTTTTCTCCGGATGAATTCAAGATTCCGGTTTTTTAACAGGATTTCCCGAATAAAATATCAGTTATGTACTTGTTTATTCCTACTTTATGTAGTATATTATTCAGTTGACACCATTTATGGTGTATCAACGCAAAATGCTGGTAAATCAAAAGTATTTCAACATATATGACGGAAGACAAAAATCTTATGAGCGAAATTGAAAAGAAAGACTTTCCGGTAAATATCGAGGAGATCATGCATACTGCTTACATGCAGTATTCATTGAGCGTAAATGTGGGCCGGGCCATACCTGATGTCCGCGACGGCCTCAAACCGGTAAACCGCCGTATTCTGTATGCCATGCGTCAAATGGGGATTACCAAATCCCACGCGACCGTCAAGTGTGCCAAGGTAGTCGGTGATGTCATGGGTAATTATCACCCTCACGGTGATTCTGCCATTTATGAGGCCCTTGTACGCCTCGCTCAGCCATTCTCGATGCGCATGCCGCTGATCGAAGGACAGGGTAACTTCGGAACTGTCGACGGCGACCCCGCTGCCGCCAGCCGTTATACCGAGTGCCGTATGGAACGCATTTCAGACGAAATGCTGGCCGATATCGAAAAAGAAACCGTGGACATGATGCCCACATTTGACGAAACCGATGTGGAACCGACTGTTCTTCCGGCCAGATTCCCCCAGCTTCTGGTAAATGGCGGAACCGGTATCGGCGTGGGTATGGCAACCAATATTCCGACTCACAACCTGGGTGAAGTGATCGATGCCACAGTATTCCTGCTTGACAACCCCAAAGCTACGGTAGATGAGCTTATGGATCTGCTTCCCGGTCCCGACTTCCCGACCGGAGCGATCATCCGCGGACGCTACACTTTGCGCCAATTCTATCAGACCGGCCACGGTAGTGTCAGGATCCGTTCCCGCGCCGATATCATAGAAAAGGACGGCAAAGAGCAGATCATCATCAGCGAAGTTCCTTTCGGTGTCAACAAAGCCATGCAGGTGGCCCGTATCGCAGAGTTGGTCAATGAGAAACGCATCACCGGGATTTCCGGTCTGCGCGACGAAACCAGTGACCGTACAGGAACCCGCGTTGTCATCGATGTAAAACGCGGTGCAGTCGCCCAGGTGGTACTCAACCAGATCTTCAGTCATACCCAGTTTGAAACGGTCATGGGATGCACCATGCTGGTCGTCGATCACAACAGACCTGTGACCATGAATCTTGTTCAGGTGCTGGACGCTTTTATCAACCACCGTCTTGATGTAGTGTTGCGCCGTTCTATTTTTGAACTCAAAAAAGCTGAAGCCCGCGCTCACATATTGGAAGGACTCCTCAAGGCTCTCGACAATATTGACGAAGTCGTGGATATAATCCGCAAATCCCAGAACCGTCAGGCCGCAGCAGCAGCATTGATCGAAAGGTTTGAATTTTCTGTTCCCCAGGTGAATGCGATCCTCGACATGCGTTTGCACCAGCTCACCGGTTTGACTGTCGATGCCCTGCGCAACGAATTGGAAGAACTCCTTACCTACATCGCCTACCTGAAAGAAGTCATTGCTTCACGGGAAAAACGACTGAGCGTTATCCGGGAAGAACTGCTTGAAATCAAAGAGAAATACGCAACTCCCCGTCTTACCGAGATCACTTCTGATGACAGCGACCTCAATATCGCCGATCTTATTCCGCGTCACAACTGTGTCATCACAGTTTCCGACACCGGATTCATCAAGCGTATTCCCGCCGACACTTACGGTGTGCAGCACCGCGGCGGCAAAGGTATCATCGGCATGGAAACCCGTGATGAAGATCATGTGGCCCATCTTTTCAATGCCAATAGTCACGATTTGATTTTCTTCTTCACCAATCGGGGTTTCATGTACTGGCTCAATGTCTACGAGATCCCTGAAGGTTCCAGAACCGGCAAAGGCCGTGCCATTGTCAATCTGGTCAAGATGGAACCGGGCGAGCGTATCTGTGCCATGCTCACAGTTGCTCAGGAAGAACTTTCCGATCCTGAGAAATATATCGTAATGGCCTCAAAAACCGGTTACATCAAAAAAACCGAACTGCAGCTTTTCAAGAATCTGCGGCGCATCGGACTCAGGGCTCTGGTCATCGAAGAAGATGACGACCTTATCGGAGCCGCCATTTCACGCAACGGCGATGAGATATTGCTTTCTACCAAGCTCGGTATGGCCTGCCGTTTCGATCAGAATGATGACCAGATTCGTCCCATGGGGCGTACTGCCCGCGGTGTGACCGGTATGCGTTTCAAACTTCCCGGTGACGAAGTCGTCAGTCTGGAAATAATCCGGGAACACTCTTTCGATGAACCGGAAGCTATGAGTGACGAAGAAGCAGACGCAATGGATAATCTGAGTGAATCTCTCGATGCCGTTGAAGATGTAACTTCGACCGGTCCTGAAGTTCTGGTCGTTACCGACGGCGGTATGGGCAAACGCTCCTGTGTAAGTACCTATCGCAAGACCAATCGCGGAGCCCGCGGCGTGGTCAATATCCGGCTCCGTGAGAACGAATCCGTACTCGGAGTGGTCCAGATAACCGATTCAGATGAACTGATGATGACTACTGAACGCGGACAACTGGTCCGTATTCCGGTGAATGAGATCCGCCGGGTAGGACGCGCTGCCAAAGGCGTGATCATCATGCGCCTTAATGACGGCGATCGGATCACGGGTATTTCAAAGGTAGCGGCAGCAGAAGCCAAAGCTGCCGGAGAAACTCCTGAAGGATCAGCCGAAAGCGTACCGTCCGCAGAAGCTCCGGCAGAAGCAACACAGGCTCCGGAACAGGAATGATGTTTGCTCCACGCCCCTTTCTTGAACAATTGAAACGATGTGCCGTAATGGGCATTGTCAATATCACCGGCGACTCCTTCAGCGAAGGATCTTCTTCCGCTCCGGAGTCCGCCGCAGAAAGGGCGTTTTCACTTTTTGAAGCAGGAGCAGATATACTTGATCTGGGGGCAGAATCCACCCGTCCAGGAAGTTCCCCGGTAACAGTTGCCGAGGAGTGTGACAGATTGCTCCCGGTGCTCGAAAAAATCCGTTCCGCTCTTTCAGAAGCGATCATCAGCGTAGACACCCGCAACGGTGAAACCGCGGCGGAGGCTCTGAAACTGGGAGCCGACATCATCAATGATGTTTCCATGGGGCGTGATCCGAAGTTGCTTCAGAGTGCGGCTGAATACGATGCAACTCTGATACTCTGCCACTCGCGCGGAACTCCGGCGGTCATGAATGATCCTGTGTATACTGCATATCCGGATGGAGTACGGCTTACTGTTGCAGCAGAATTGCAGCAGGCTGCTGAAAAAGCCTCCGCTGCAGGTGTCGATCCTGAAAAAATCATTTTTGATCCGGGCATCGGTTTTGCAAAAACTGCCGAGCAATGCCGTATTCTCGTTGAAGAAGCCGGAAAATTTGACCGCAGCCGCCTTTGGCTCTGGGGAATTTCACGCAAATCTTTTATGGGAGGAAATGTTTCAGACCGGAATGTTGAAACACTGGCTCTGGAACTGCAGCTTATAAACTCCGGGGCGTCTGTCATCAGAACTCACGATGTAAAATCTTTACGACTGGCAATGAAGGAATAATTTTCAATCATGGAATCCATGTACACATTTCTGCGCGGAGTTCTGGAGGTGGGGATACTTTTTATCGTCATCAACCAGATTCTCTATTACTTGCGGAATACCAGAGGTTCTCTGGTCCTTTCCGGTGCGCTGATATGCGTGATGGCCCTCGCCCTTGCAGCCAATCAACTGGGTTTGAAGGTGATCGACTATATACTTTCCAACCTCTACGGCTCGGCAATGCTTGCTTTGATAGTGATATTCCAACCGGAACTGCGCCTTGCATTGGCCCAGCTGGGAAGTATGATGGTTTGGCAAGGTAAAAAACAGCGGGAATTCATCGGCGAACTGGTAGCCGCCGTCCGTGACATGTCCCGTAAAAAATGCGGTGCATTGATCGTCATAGAACGGCGTATCCGGCTTCAAATGCTCATAGACGACTCCATTCCGCTGGATGTAAAAGTAAAC
>JAFVRT010000148.1 GCA_017504125.1 Lentisphaeria bacterium | reverse complement strand
TTCACATACTGCATCTGGATGGGAACTTCAAGCACCCCGAAAGCCACATTGGAAATACCGCGGCTCAATTTTTCCAGGGGCTTGAGAATTATGGCACCTTTTTCCTGATCAGTTGTTGCAACAGCTTCAGCTGCCTGCAGCTGAGATACGGTCAAAACACTTGCAAGCATAAGTGCGGCCAGCAAAAACTTGGAGATTTTCATAACGAGTGATCCTCTTGATGTTATGACTGCTGCCAGCTAAACTGAAAACAGCCTTTTTTTTAAAAACCAAATATCCGATATGAAATATAAGTCCCAAACACTGAAATTGCAAGGGGAAATTTGAAAAACTTCTGTTTTTTTTGCAAAAAGATCCGATCCTTGTGGAACTTGGCAAAATTTACGGACTTCCGCGCCGGATGGAGCATCCGTAAAGTTTTTCAAAAACGCCACTCTGAAACTTCTCCGGTCATGCCGCCTGCCTGCCGGGATGTCATGCCGGCAGCCGTCAGGAAATATCCTTGAGCATTTTACGAACCGATCCCTTTTATGAGTACGAGTTTTCCTTTGAAACCGTTTTGCTGGTCATAAGGAAACTCAAGAAGGATCCCTTTTTTTACAAGCTCCTGACCGGCGGCGGATATTTCTTTTTCCGGTTCCGGAAAAACTCCGGCGACCCGGTAATTTTTACCGGGATCCAACGCTGCGGGATGGAATATACGGCGGAAATCTCCGTCGCAGGTATGATGAAATACAAACATAAAGTGAGTATCACTGACAGGATCGCTCAATTGCAAAGCCAGATTTCCCCTTTTCTTCTCAAAATCCTGAGGAGCCGTAAGCAAATGCAGTTCGGAACGGATGATCTCTGCACGATGCGCTTTGAAAAAATCTGTATAATGGCGGATTATTTTACGGTGTTCCGGAGCAAAAGAAGCCAGATCGCAGGAAAAACCGATTATCCCGGTGAGGCAGCTTAAAAGACCGAAATGAAGGTCCTCGACCTGCATACGGAGCCAGGTGGCTGCCTGAGGCTGGACGATCAGACCGGAACTCAGGGAACTGTCGGCCCCCGGATGAAGTTCGGAACCGACGAACCAATGATAGATGCGTCCCACAGGGAAGGCACAGCCCATGTGCTGGATCATTCTGAGATTTTCCAGCGGAGATGCGTTGTCGCTGATAAAATGCGTATCAAAATTTTTCAGCATCGGTCCTGCGGTTGCCCGCAGACTGCCGCTGGAACAGTTTTCAAAGGTGACTTCAGGCAGGAGTTTTTTTATTCTTGCCATGACTTTTTCAAGGCCATTGTAATAACGGTTCAAGCGGGAAGCTTCATACCCTTGAGAGTGGTTCATATCATTTTTGACATATACTGCTTTGTAGCGTCTTATGGCACAGAACAGCGTTTTTACCATGTGATCTTCCACTTCCGGCAGCCACAGTTTGGGCGAAACGATGTTCGGATGAGCCGAAGCAAAAAACCATTCCGGATGTTCCTTTACGATATCCGATTCCGTGGAAAAGAATTCAAACTCCACCCAAAAACCGAACCCCAGTCCTGCGGCCCGGACTTCATCGGCAAATTCGGACATTTTTCCGAAAAATGCCCGGTCGGTACATTCATCCCAGTCGTTGAGTCTGGTGAATGATTTATGATCTTCATACCAGCCGTAGTCCACCACAAATACTTCACAACCGCATTCTCTGGCGGCGGCGAGCTGTTTCCGCAAACGGGGCAGTTCCAGTTTGCTCATGCGGTCGAGCCAAGTGTTGTATACCACAGGCGGTTCTTCCATGCGCATGGGGAAACGGCGGTTGAGATAACGGTTCATGGCTGCGCTGCCGGAAAATTCTTCCCGGCCGGGTAACAGCTGGATCAATATTTCCGGAGCTTCCCAACATTCGTTTGGAGCAAGTTCCAATTCAAGTCTGTCATCAGAAAGTCCTGCTTGTACATTCATCGCTGTTATCATGCCGTTTTTGGATGTTACGGCAAAACGCAAAAGCCAATCTCCCTGAGCCAGCACCATGAATCCCAGACTGTGAGTGTTGTAAGAGTCGCGCATTACGGCAAACGGCGCGGAACCTTCACAATATCTTCCTTCCCGCGAAAAGAGTTCCAATGCTCCGGCCCGGAGCGGTGTCCAGGCCCCCTGCTGCTCCCGGCACCAGAAACTTTGCCGGGAATTGATCTCATATTCTCCGCGGGTGAAGGGGAAATCGGCAAGATAACGGCGCAATATGACAGGTTTGTGTTTCAGATTGGTGACAGAATCCCGCCGCGAAATTATTCCTGTTTCCGGGTCATAGGTCAGAGAAACAGCTATTTGCAGTGTGTTTTTATCGTCGCGGAAAATAAATTTTTTCCGGTTCCTGCCGCCTGTTACTGCCGGAGAAAGGAAATTTCCGCTTTCTGTACAATGAAGATCGAATGGCAAATGATCGTCATGGGCATCACCCGTATAATCTCCGATCCTTGAAAAAGTTCCTGCCGGAGTGAAAATGATCCAATCTTTTTCCAGATATGATTCCATACCGCTGCCTTTCAGAATTTGCTGTAGAATACCACCGCCATGATAATGAGCAAAGCTCCGTTGTAGATGAAGCTGTCAAGCACATCCAATGCGCCGCCCATGCCGGGAATATAGGAACCGGAGTCTTTGATGCCGCAACGGCGTTTCAGCGCGGACTCTGTAAGGTCGCCGAAGAAACTGCCGACCGCCAGAACCACTCCGGTCGTTACACACCACCAGAGTTTCAGATCTCCCCACCAATGAAAACAGCAGGCGACGAGAACAGTAAGAAGCAGACCTCCGAAAAATCCCTCCCATGATTTTTTAGGACTGACGGAGGGCGCGATCTTATGGTTCCCGCGCGGCATGAATTTGCCGGAAAGCATACCGAAAATATATCCGCCGGTATCCATGGATTTGGATACCGCAATAAGGAAAAGCATTCCGGGAACGGTACTGCTTTTGAAAAGCGGAACTATTTCAAAGGGTAAAGTGAATTTCCAGCAGCATACTGCCAGCAGCAGCGGAATCCCGAAACCCAGCAATATACCGGCGGAACCGATGAGCCGTTCCAGAAAACCTTCTTTGCGGAAGGCAAGTGCCAATGCCGGAAGTACAAGAAATACCGCGATACCGGAAACCAGAAGATCCAGCCGGGCGGACAGAGAAAATCTCTCAAGCAGAGTTTCGCCATTCAACGCGCCGACCGCCGCCGCTGCGGCTATCGCTCCTGTTATCTTGGGGAATGAAAGGATATTGATATTTTTCAGCATGGCGGCAGTTTCGTACACCGCAAGCCCCAAAGCAAGAGGTGCGATCACGGTGTAGATATAAAAACCTCCTGCTTTCCAACAGAAAATAGCACAGCCCAAAGCAATAAGCAGGGGAAAACTGATCAAACGGTACTTTAACATGACAACTCCCAGAAGTTTGACTCCACCGCCGCGCAGAAAGCGTGATATACCGGCAGATGAAGTTCCTGTATTTTATATGTTTCTGACTCAGGTACGGCGATGGTGACATCGGCATACTTTTCACATATTCCATGACGGTTCCCCGTCAGCAGAAAACTTTTTATTCCCCTGACTCTGGCCGTCATCAATGCACGACGCAGAACTCCGGAGTTCCCCCCGGTCGAAATCGCAAGAAAAATATCCCCTTTGTTCCCCTGCGCCCAAAGCTGCTGCGCAAAGAGGTTCAACGGATCACAGTCATTGATGTAGGCGGTATTGAAACCTGGGTGTGATATAAGCGACAGGGCAGGCAAGCCGCCTTGAAGATTGGCTGCCGCTGCAGCACCTTCTTCGCCGAAGGCATCGGTAAAGGCTTTCAGTTCACCGCTGGTCAAGGATCTTTTTGACCTGAAACCTTTCAGCAGTTCGCCGCAGATATGCTCCGCATCGGCTGCGCTGCCGCCATTGCCGGCGACTATGAATTTGCCCCCCTGACGATACGAGGAAACGGTTGAATCGATCATATCAGTCAGGGCCGGTATACACACTTCGAGCTGCGGATAGCGTTCTGCAAGTTTCTGTAAAACAGATTGTTGATTTTCCATAGTCTGTACTCCTGTATCAATAGACGAAAAGAATTTCCCGGTATTTGGGCATGGGCCACGCTTTGTCGTCCAGTACGCCTTCAAGGGAATCGGCGGCAGAGCGTACCTGATTGAGGGCGGAAATTATCTTGGCTGAATCATCTTTTTTCAAGGCTTCTTCCAATTTTATGCAGCTGTCGGAGAGATTATCCAAACCTTCACCGAGAGCTTTTACCGTGCGTTCCATGGCAGTTTTACCGGGGCGGTCGCCCAGGGCATTCAAAGTTGTAACTGCGCTGCCCAGCTGGATGGAAACGGCCGGAAGGATTATACTGCGTGCGGTTTCCAGTCCCACCTCGCCTTCGATCCGTATCTTACGGTGGTACTCCTCAAGGAACACTTCGTAACGGGATTCCATTTCCACTTCAGAGAGGACTCCGTAACGGGCCATGAGTTTTTTGTTTTCTTTATATTTCAATGGCTTGAGAGCTTCAGTGGTGGAATCAAGATCGATAAGTCCGCGGCGTGCAGCTTCTTTTTTCCATGCGCTGCTGTAGTTGTCGCCGTTGAAAATTATCCGTTTGTGAGCGGTGTAGGTTTCTTTCAAAAGTTTCTGGAGCTTTTCGTTGAAACTTTTTTCCGGGAATTTTTCCAGTTTTTCCGAGAAGTAGTCCAGGGATTCCGCTACGATGGTGTTGAGCATCATGTTGACTCCGGAACAGGATTGGCTGGAACCGGGCGCACGGAACTCAAACTTATTTCCGGTAAAAGCGAACGGACTGGTACGGTTGCGGTCGGTGGCATCTCTGGGCAATGCGGGGAGTGTATCGACACCGATTTTCATACGGCCGGGCTTGCCGCTGCGTCCTCCTGCGGGGGTTCCGGATTCCAATTGCTCCAGGATCCCGGTAAGCTGTTCGCCGAGGAATATGGAAATGATCGCAGGCGGAGCTTCATTTGCGCCCAGGCGGTGATCGTTTCCGGCGGCACCGGTGGTGGTGCGCAGCAGATCACTGTGAAGATCGACTGCCCTCAATATAGCACACAGAACGGTGAGGAACAAGGCATTTTCAGCCGGATTTGATCCCGGATCAAGCAGCTGTTTGCCGCCATAGGAAACCGACCAGTTGTTGTGTTTGCCGGAACCGTTGACCCCGTCAAAAGGTTTTTCATGGAGCAGACAGATAAGACCGTTGCGTTCTGCCACCTGGCGGAGTATTTCCATTACCATCATATTGTGATCTACAGCAAGGTTCTGTTCTTCATACATCGGAGCAAGTTCAAATTGCGCCGGGGCGACTTCGTTATGGCGGGTGCGGGCCGGAATGCCCAGTTTCCAGAGTTCCTGTTCCACTTCGGTCATGAAGTTGAGTATACGGGGACGGATCGCACCGAAATAGTGATCTTCAAGCTGCTGATGCTTCGGCGGAGGAGCACCGAAAAGGGTGCGGCCGGTCTGGACAAGGTCGGGACGCTGGAAATAAAAGTTCTTGTCGATAAGGAAATATTCCTGTTCGGCTCCGAGAGTTATCTGAACATTTTCATCAGCCCTGCCAAAGCATTTCATAAAACGCTTTACTGCGCTGCGCAAGGCCTGAATGGAACGCAGAAGCGGAGTTTTCCGGTCAAGCGCGGCACCGGTATATGAACAGAACGCTGTAGGAATACACAAAGTGGCTCCCTTGGCATGCCGTTTGATAAATGCCGGACTCGTCGGATCCCAGGCTGTGTAGCCGCGGGCCTCGAAGGTACAGCGCAGACCGCCGGAGGGAAAACTTGACGCATCAGGTTCACCCATGATAAGGTTTTTGCCGGAAAACGCCATTATGGCACTTGCCATGCCGGTTCCTTCAAGAAAAGCATCGTGCTTTTCGGCAGTTCCCCCGGTGAGAGGCTGGAACCAATGGGTGAAGTGAGTAACACCGCGGGCCATGGCCCATTCTTTCATGGCATGGGCCACATCACCGGCAATGGCCGGATCGAGCGGGGCACCTTCGTTGATGGTGGAAAGTAACTTTTCAGCAGTATCCTGAGGCAGGTATTGTCGGATCGCAGCTGCGTTGAAGACATCTTCCCCGTAAAAGGAAATGTCTGCATTGCTGGCGGTTGACGGTCCCGGAACGGGGCGGGAAGCGACTGAGTTTATCGCATAGATCCGGTTGCTGCTGCTCATAAGAATTCTTTCTCCTGTAAAATGTTCCTTCCCTGGCGGCGTATTGCCGTGGCAGGATATTCACGATATGTCATCACATTAATATAATCATAAAGGAGATTTTTTACAAGTTTTTCAAGGCATCAAACGCAAAAAAACGCTTTTCTTTTGCGGAGAAGAACTTTTTTTACTTGTCTTTAAGTGGTTTCAATGGTATATTCTCTTTGTGTCAAAGTTTTCGCTTGAGGTATTATGAAATTCCTGATTATTATTGTAATATTTTTTATGACTTCGCTTGGGTTGCAGGGCGGTGGTACGATTGTTTTCCACCAGAGTGCCGCCGGTGATCTGGATACGGTGGAAATACTGCAGAACTTTGTCACTTTTCTGGAAAATATTTTCCCCGGCGGAAAATCCGGCGGCAGAAAACTCGTGCTGGTACTGGGAAAAAGCGGGGACCGGTCTTCTGAAGCAGGTGAAAAAGTAATTGAACTTGATCCTGCTGCGGTGAGAAGGTTCGATCTTGATGAGTTGGCCAAAGCCGGGAAAGCTGTTTTGCTGCACAATAAACGGTGCAGATACTCCTCGCCCATGCCGCGTTGGCTTTGCGGAGCGTTCCGGAACAAACACCATGCTTCCGGCGGCAGTGAGCGTTTTCTGGCAGGACACCGGGTGTTTCCGCATGTCGAGTCCATGCTGCGTAAAGGCGCGCTGCCGGAGTGGAAAAAAATACTTTATCAGAAGTCTGCTGCGGATTCATACGCCGAAAATAAACTGTTTGACGAATATTCAAGAGCAATGAGTCTGGTGCTGCGCCGTTACGGTTTCAAAGGAGAACTTGATGAGGCAGAAAAGTTTCTGGAAAAAATTTTGGCTGAAAATGGATATCTTCAGGTATTGGAAAAAATCGTCTGGAACAATTGGAACCACATGCCTTATGAAATGTGCCGGAAAAGAATAGAGCTTTTGTTTATGTCGGAGATCCCGGTCGTGGATCAGAATGGAAAAATTACAGGAGAATCGGAAAAAGTTCCTGCCTTACAGTTGGGGCGAAAAAGTGCCGGCCATCCGGAACGGCAGAGGATATTATCTGATTTTTCAGCTAAAATTTTCAGCAGAATAAAAGAATTTCCACCTGTATTGAGGCGGGTTTTGCGGCATGTCGCGGTCGCTGCGGCAAATGCGGCAAAGGATCCGGAAAAGCTTCGGGAGCTTGATCTTGCTTTACACCAGGGCGAAAAGGAAATGAAAAAAATGGAACAGCGGGAACTGTTTCTGGAGCGATGCTCCGGGATCTCTCCTGATCTTGTGAAAATAATGCAGCCGGTCATGATGGAAAATTCAGCTCCGGGAACAGCTCTTTCTCCTGAAGGGACTGCATTTTTACGGGAATGTGAAAAACATTATATACGCTGAAAACAAAAAAAGAAATGATTTGAACCATGCCAGGCAACAATATTACTGACAACCGTTTGATGATCACGATACTGTGCGTTATTGCATTTATATTTGCCGCAGTATTGACCTACCGCTGGTGGGGAGGAATGCTGAGCCGCACAGCCGGGGGATTTTTCCGGCCTTATCTGGAACTTGCCAATGTGAGCAATTCTGTGCTGTCCGACCGCACTCTGCTGCTTCATGACCGTATCACGCTGGCCCGTGAGATCGAAACGCTCCGCCGCCATAATACCAATCTGGAAAGCCGCAGCGGTCTGGCTATGGCTCTGCTTGAAGAAAACCGCCGTCTGCGCCGCCATTTGAATTTGCGTCCGCCCCGGGACTGGCACTATGTGCATACCGAAGTCCTGCTCCGGGATCCCTATGCGTGGCACAGTTCTTTTACCATAGGACACGGTGAAGTCCACGGGATCTCCACCGGAGATGCGGTAATAGAGATCCGTACTCCGGGGATACGCAATCTGGTGGGGATCATCGGCAAGACGGAGCCTTACCGGGCGCAGGTGCTGCCGCTGGGAAATCCCGGTGTGCGTATTTCTGTGCGGCTGGGCAAAGGCGAAACGGTGGGGTTTCTGAATGTTTCCGATCGAACTGCTTCATTACAGGAGATCCCTGTCGGGCTGCTGCCCAAAGATTATGTGCTGCAGAAAGGTCAGGTCGTTACCACCACCGGACTTGAACGGTCGATCCCGGACGGGTTGAAAGTCGGAGAAATGTCATCTATCGATTCCGAAGGTGAATTCTTTGCCGGAGATTCCCAGAAATCCGGTTTTGTCAAGTTGACTGCAGATTACAATTCATTGCGTTTTCTGGTGGTCATTACCGGAAAGAAAGGCAAGTAAATGGCGGTGCTTCACGGCATAACGGCATCGGTTCTGGCCGTGCTGTTTGAACTTCTGGCAGGAAATGCCGGACTGCTGCTGCCATTTACGGTATGTGTGCTTTACCGGGTGACTCTGAAGTTTGCTCCGATACAGGTGTTTTTTGCCGGATTTTTTGCCGGAGTGTTTTTTGACATGCTTTACTGGCGGAGTATTCCCGGAACCGCCATCGTTTATGGCGGTTCTTTGGTTGCAGTAAGGTTGATATGCGACCGCAGCCGCCAAAAGAAACCGCTGCTGTCAGCTGCCGCAGCCGGAATATTGCTGGGGATATTTTCAATAATTCCCCTGGCTGTTCTGCATCGTTTCTATCTGGGGCTGCCGGGTATTTCTCTGTCTTCCGCAGTTGCCGGAGTGACGGCTGCGCTGATATTGGAATTGCTGATATCTCCGCGGAACGAAAACAAAAAAGAAACTTCCGCACCTCCATTGAAAGGAGCCGCCGGAAAAAGAACTGTCAAACGGCCGCGCCGCCGGAATGCTCCGGAAAAAAAGGAATAAGTCCATCATGGCAAAGATGAGAAAAAAAAGCAATGAAAAAATTCTTTCTCCGGGCGAGGCAAAACTGAACAATAATCTGCGTATCCTTTTTATTGCAGGTGTTATGGCGGTGCTTTTCGGCGCGATCATCGCCAGACTTTACAAAGAGCAGATCCTGTCAGGCGAGGAACGGCAGCAGAAAATCACTACCCAGTCAGTCAAGCGTATCCGGCTGCCGGGAAGACGGGGAAATATCTACACTTCAGACGGTATTATGATCGCCGGAAATACCGGAACCAGACAACTGTTGTTTTTCCCTGAAGAAATGCGTAAACGCAAACGCAAAGAAACCATTGAGCACATGCTCAAGACCGCAGATGAACTTTTCAAGGCAGTAGGCAGAGAAAACCGCCTGACATACCGGAAGATTTCCCGGCATCTTTATTTTCAGCCTGTCATGCCCATTGTCGTGATGGACGACCTTACTCCGCTTGAAGCCGCCAGAGCAATGGAACTTGCTACAAATATGCCCGGAGTGGAACTGGTCGGAGCCGATGTCCGCAGTTATCCGCTCGGTAATTTTGCTTCGCAGCTTATCGGATATACCGGCAACGCTCCGGTGTCAGATTCAGCCGACCGCAGGGAATTCAATCTTTATGTGCCGGATGTGGTCGGAAAAAACGGGGCAGAAAAAGCATTTGATGCTCTGCCGGGAAATAATGAAGTAAGAGGGCTGCTGGGAGAACCCGGATATGCTCTTGTCAGAGTCAATAATACCGGGCATGCAGTCGACCGCCATATCGGGCGTTATGAACCGCAGCACGGTAATCAGGTTTTTCTTACCATAGACAGCAGGGCCCAGAAGCTGGCCGGAAAATTGTTGGGAAATCGGCGCGGGGCATTCGTTGTTCTTGAATGTGAAACGGGAGCAATATTGGCTGCCGCATCTTCACCTTCTTTTGATCTGAGCCGTTTCTCTCCGGAAATCCCGGAGGATTTTTATGCTTCACTTCTCAGGGATCCGGGAAGGCCGCTGCTCAACCGGGCGACTTTGGGAGTGTATACTCCGGGGTCGATAATGAAAGTACTGGTGGCTCTCGCCATGCTCAACAAAGGCCATGACAGTTCAACTCTGATCGACTGCCCCGGATTCGCAAAAATAGGAAATGCCACGATCCGTTGTGCCAGCCGTTACGGACATGGTGAACTGGATTTGGAAAATGCCATAAAACACTCCTGCAATACCTACATGATAAAGGGGACTGCAAATTTGAAAGTCGAAGATATCGCCGCAGTCATGAAATCAGCCGGTATCGGCAGCAAAACCGGAGTGGAGATCGAAGAACGCAGCGGTCTGCTGCCTTCCAGAGCCGCCAAAGAGATCCGCCGTCAGGGGCGGTGGACAGCTTTTGATACGGCACTGATCTCTATAGGGCAGGGTATGGTCATGGTAACTCCGCTTCAGGCGGCCAATATCGCTGCAGCCTTTGCCAATGGCGGCGTATGGTACAAACCACATCTGCTTGACCGGGTAACCGATCATCTCGGACGCCGTCTTTATAAAGCAAAAGCGGTTGAAGGCGGCCGGCTTCCCGGCAGTTCTGCTGCCATGGAAACGATACGCCGGGGTATGTTCAAGGTGGTTAATGAACCCGACGGCTCCGGCAGAAGGGCGGCACGGCGGGGATTGAAGATCTGGGGGAAAACCGGCTCAGCAGAATCCGGTCCGCGGGACAATCGTATCGTTACCACCTGGTTCATTGCATTTACTGAGTACAAAAACAAAAAATATGCTTCGGCTTTGGTCTATGAAGAAGGCCGCTCCGGAGGTTCTGATTGCGCTCCGTTGACCGGAGCGTTTTTTGAACGCTATCTGTTGAGGAAAAAATGATGAAAGAAAAGATCAATGTGGTCATTCTCGGAGCATCCGGTTCTGTCGGAACTTCCGGAATAAATGTGATAAGAGCTGACCGTGGACGCTTCAACATAGTCGGCATGAGCGGTTACAGCCGCATGAAGGAATTGGCGGAATTGTGCCGGGAATTCAATTGTCCCAAAGCGGTGGCGGCAGATGAGAGGCATCTTGACGAGTTGCGTTCTCTGCTTCCCGGAACTCAATGCAGCGGCGGTATTTCCGCAATGACAGATCTGGCGTGCGCGCCTGAAACAGATATAGTCCTTTGTGCCGTAGCCGGTGCCGACGGCCTGCTGCCGGTCATTGCCGCATTGAAAGCCGGGAAAAAAGTGGCTATTGCCAGCAAAGAGGTGCTTGTACTTGCCGGTGATCTGGTGATGTCCATGGCGACACCGGATACATTGCTTCCGGTGGACAGCGAACACTCCGGGGTCCGCCAATGCCTTCAGGGATGCCGCAGCGATGAGATAGAAAAAATAATCATAACCGCTTCCGGAGGACCTTTCCGCACCTGGAAAAAAGAGGATATCCTGAAAGCCTCGGTACAGCAGGCATTGAAACATCCGACATGGAACATGGGACGCAAGATCACTATTGACTCCGCGTCCATGATGAATAAGGCGTTGGAACTGGTGGAGGCGCATCACCTTTTCGGAGTGGGACGGGAAAAACTGGGAGTTCTCGTGCATCCTCAATCCCGTATCCACGCCATGGTTGAACTGACAGACGGATCGCTTATTGCTCAAACCGCCATACCTGATATGCGTCTGCCGGTGGCATGGGCACTCACCTATCCGGAACGGGGACGGTTTGATTTTCCCAGATACGACTGGAGCAAAGGTGGCGAGATGAGTTTTTTTGAAGCAGACCGGGAGAAATTTCCTTCTTTTGATTTTGCCGATGCAGCGTTGGAAACCGGCGGAACGCTTCCCGGTGTCATGAGTGCTGCCAACGATATTGCTGTTGAAAGGTTTTTGAAAGAAGAAATCCCCTTCGGCGGCATCTGGAAAATAATTGAAAAAGTCATGAGTGCCCATGTTCCGGAAAAACAGAGTTCTCTGGAGCAGATAATGGCGGTGGATAAAGAGGCACGCATAAAGGCCAGGGAGGTAAGGATATGAAACGATTTTTCCGGGAATACCGGAGCAAACTGCTTTTTTTGCTGTTGATTTTCGCGGCAGCTTTGCGTATGGGGAATCTTTTCGGGGCTCTGGATTATGATGAAATATGGACTATGAGTTATTTTTCCTCCAGGGGAATAAAAGCCATATTTACTGAACTTGCCCTGCCTAATAATCAGCCGTTGAATTCTCTGCTGGTGAAATTTGCAATGCTGCTGGAACTGCCATTCTGGGGGATAAGACTGCACAGTCTGGCTGCAGGAGTACTGGCTGTTATGCTGATAATACCTCTGGGCAGAATTCTGACCGGCAGCCGCAATGCCGGGTTCTGGAGCGGGGTTTTTCTTGCTTTCAGTGCGCCGGCTGCGGTTTATTCGCAGCTGGCGAGAGGATATGAACTGCAGCTCTTTTTTCTGCTGCTTTTTGCTGACGGTCTGGCATTCTGCCGTTTCAAAAAGTGGCGGTATCTTGCTCCGGCAGCGTTGATCGCGGGCGGTGTCGGCAGCATATTGACTCTGCCGACTTCGGTGATATATCTTGGAGTCATCACCTGTTCCGTATTCATTATCCGGCCCCGGTTACCGGGAAAAGCTGTGATCGCAGTTCTGCTGGGCGGAGTGATTTTCAGTGCCGTCTGGTATGGCGTGAATTTCAGGCAGTTTCAATCCGGACAACAGTTCGGAAATGTCATAAGTTCACATCTGGAGTTTTTCAAATTTGCTTTCAATACTCTTGATCCTTTGATACCGCTGGCGTGGTGTCCCTTTCTTATTGCCGGACTGATCAGCCTGCCGAACAGAAAAGCGGCAACAGTTTTCGGCGGGATCATTTGTGTACTGCTTACGGCATTGCTGACCCGCGGAGGCCCGGCAAGGGTTTATATCCCCCTGGTTGCCTGGACCGCATTGCTCTGCGGAGCGGGGACGGATCAAATCTGCCGTAAACTTTCTGCCCGCATGGGCGCGGCTGCTGCCTGTATCGCCGTGTGCTGCTGTGCAGTCGGATTTTATTACGGTCTTCCGGCATGGAATCCGCCTGACTGGTATGGGATCTTTGATGCAGGAAGTTCCAAAAGTGAAGATACACTCGTTGTATATTCCGGGACATCAGGATTTCCGGTCATGTGGAACAATCAGCCGAAATCATTGGAGGACAATGCCGCGAGGATCACCAATGCAGATAAACTGCAAAAGCTGTTCTGTTTTGCGGAACCGGGCATACTCAACGGAGTAAATTCCGCTTTCAACGAGCAGCAGATAAAACTCGATGTAAAAGGCGTGAAGGAGGTGGAAGGTACGGTGTACGGACTCAAGCCGTTGGCGCAGCCTGCAGCGGGAGATGAAGTGATACTTCTGACAGTCAATGAGGAAAAATCCATAGACAGCACTATTGCCGGAAATATCAGTAAAACCGGTGATTTTTTGCGGCTGAATGTGTTTTTTGAACAGCCTTCCGCAGACGGCAGGGTGAATGTCATCCGCGGCGGCAGGATCAAAGATCCGGCACTTTTCAAGTGGGAAAATTTGCCGGAAACCATAAAGATCTTCAAGATCACTCCGTAAAAATCAGGATCGGTAATATTGCTGTTTATGACTGCTGAGAAATTTGACTTATTCCGGTAAATGCATTATATTACCATACAGAACATTATTTTTCAAATTCAAGGAGAAATCAACCGTGGAACTCCCAGCCAATGTCCGGCTCAATACAGATGAGTCATATGTGGAAAAATTAAAAAATGTCATGGCCAAAAACGGCGGATATTGTCCCTGCCGTATTCAGCATACTCCGGAAAATCTGTGCATCTGCAAGGAATTCCGGGATCAGTTAGCCGATCCCGATTTTACCGGATTCTGCCATTGCAAACTCTATTACAAGGAGAAATAAAAATGGAAGTGCTTCATATCAACAAAGATTCTTTTGAAAAACTCACTTCGCAGAGCGAAAAAGCTGTACTTATCGACTTCTGGGCCACCTGGTGCGGTCCCTGCCAGAAACTTACTGCCGAGCTGGAAAAACTGGCTGCCGAATGTCCGGATCTCATCATCGGCAAGGTCAGCGTCGAAGATGCGGAAAATGTACAGCTCGCAGCTTCTCTCGGAGTAAATTCCATTCCGGCACTTTTCTTTTACCGCAACGGTAAATTGGAAAAACAGCTCGTCGGATATATGACCAAAGATCAGCTCAAATCCCAGTTGGGACTTTAATTCCGGGGAGAAACAAAGTATGGAATTCTGGCTTGTAAATGCGTCCGTTTCAGACGGTATCACCCCGGCCGAACAGCAAATCGATATCAAGATCAAAGACGGTAAGATCGCAGAGATCGGCAAATACTCCGGCGGCGAAAAAATCGACCTCGCAGGGATGAAGGTCTTCCCCGGTCTGGTCGAGGCACATTGCCATTTGGGACTCGCCGGTTGGGGAAACCGTTATGACGGTTCAGATTACAACGAAAAAAATGAGTGTGTTACTCCGGAACTCAATCCGATCGATGCCATAAATCCTTTTGACGAAACCATGCGTTTTGCTCTCGAAGGCGGCGTTACCTGCGTAGGGACCGGGCCCGGAAGTGCCAATGTGCTTGGCGGCAGCTTCATCGCCATAAAGACCCATGGTATCCGTGTCGATGATATGGTGGTCAAAGAAAAAGTCGCTATGAAGTGCGCTTTCGGTGAAAATCCCAAGAATCTCCACCAGTCCAAGTTCATTACCACCCGCATGACTACTGCGGCAAAATTGCGGGATACCCTCGCACGGGCACAGGAATATATGGAAAAACTGGAGGCCGCTGAAAAAGATCCCAACTGCAAAAAACCGGATTTCAATTTCAAACTCCATTCTCTGCTGCCGGTCATGCGCCGGGAGATCCCCCTCAAGGCTCACGCTCATCAGGCCAATGATATTTTTACTGCCATACGCATTGCCAAAGCCTTCAATGTGAAGCTGACGCTTGAACATGTTACCGAAGGACATCTCATTGCGGATCAGCTGGCGGCAGAAGGATTCCCCCTGGCTGTCGGCCCCGCTCTCTGCCACGCCGGAAAACCGGAAACCCGCAAAAAGAGTTTTGCCACACCGGGGATCCTGCACCGCGCCGGATGTCAGGTTTCCATCATCACCGACTCCAATGTCATACCGCAGGAGCATCTGGCTCTCTGTGCCGGACTTGCAGTCAAGGCAGGCATGGATCCCTTTGCCGCATTGCAGGCTGTTACCATAAATCCCGCCAAACATCTGGGGATCGAAGACCGGGTCGGCTCGATCGAAGTCGGTAAAGATGCCGATATCCTGGTCTGCGACGGGGATATCCTTGAAAGCTCCACCAAAGTCTGTATGGTCTTTGTCAACGGCGAACAGGCCGTTTGACAGGCATACGCTCCGGGGAACGGCTCTATGGAAAAACTGAAACATCAGCACTTGCCGATGCCGCATCTGGTCAGTATTTACAGATTGTTTGTCCCCAGAAAATATTGTGACGAAGTGCATGAAGATGCCGATGATGAAGTGATGCATGTCATCAACGGCAAAGTCAGGGTGCGGCTGGAATCGGGTGAGGAATACACCGCCGTAAAGAATGAAACACTTCTGATCCGGCGCGGAGTCCGGCACCGGGATATTTTTGAAGAAAAGGCCGGACTTGAAGTTTTCATAATCCACTTCAGATGGGGAGCTTCAAAGAAGTTTTTTGCCCATGCCGCACCTGATTGTCTGAAAGATCTTTCCTCAAAAGACAAAAACGAACTGCTGCTCCTGCTGGATATGTTCCGCCTCGACCAGGGCCGTGATCCGGGAAATTATATGGTGTCGGAAACCCGTTTGGCACATCTTCTCGGAATAGCCTGGCGGCATGTCTTTCTGCCGCAGCACCGGAACGGTGTCGCTGATAATTACGCCCGCCTCGCTGCATTTGCCTACGATTATATGCGGGGACATCTTGCGTGGGAACTTACTATTGATACGGTGGCTTCGGCTTTGAAGATCAGCCGGGCGACACTGGTACGGGTTTTTGCCAGAGAAAGCAATCTGAGTTTCAACGCATGTCTGCGTTCCATGCGGATGAATGAAGCATATTATC
>JAFVRT010000147.1 GCA_017504125.1 Lentisphaeria bacterium | reverse complement strand
CCCTTGTGGAACCGGAAAAACTTCTCCCCGGTATGGATGAACCCGCCGATTTTGATGCTTTCTGGAAATCTCAGCGGACCAGACTTGACAAAGTTCCGCTCAAAGCAAAACTTACACAAGTCAAAGCAGCCGGAAAATGGAGAAGCAAATACAATCTTTATGACATCAAGATCGACTGTGCCGGTTCTGCACCGGTTTCCGGTTATCTCAGTGTTCCGGTGAATGCAAAACCCAAATCACTCCCGGCCATGGTAACTTATCACGGCGCAGGAGTTTACACTTCTACGCCCCGGTACAATGCTGTCCCCGCCCTGCTGCTGGATGTCAATGCTCATGGTGTCCTCAACGGTCAGCCCAAAGAATATTATGTAAAACTCAGCCAAACAACCCTCAAAGGTTATCCGCATTTCAACAAGAATGACCGGGAAAAGATCTACTTCAACGGTATGTATCTGCGGGTCATGCGGGCTCTTGATTACATCAAATCCCGTCCGGAGTGGAACGGCAAAGTTCTGATCGTTGCCGGGTCCAGTCAAGGCGGAGGTCAGGCTATCGCTGCCGCAGCTCTGGATCAGCAGGTAACTTTGTGTCTTGCGGCAGTTCCGGCCTTGAGCGATCATGCCGGTTCAACTGCAAAACCGGTCCGCATGCCCGGCTGGCCCCGTTTCTATGATGCCCGGCACACTAAGAATGTAAATAAAAAAATCGTTTCCACAGCGGCGTATTATGACAATGTCAACTTCGCCAAACGGATCAAGTGTGAAGCATGGCTGACTGCCGGATTGATCGATACCGTCTGTTCCCCTGCCGGGATACATGTGGTGTTCAACAATCTGAAATCTGCGAAAAAGTATCTCAATGTTTCGCCCACCGGACACCACGGCGGCGCGCCCAATACCAAAGGTTTTGCCAGAGCCAATCAAATCCTGAGCGGCAAAAAATAACCGGTTCCGGACAATATTTTTTCAAACATCCTGTCAAACCTTGACAGGATGTTTATTATAATGGTGGAATTTGCCAAAATCCTCTTGAAAAAAAACGGCGGACATGTTATCTTATATGCGTAAAAATCATCTTATACATAAAGGACATTTTATTTTATGGAATCATTGCTCAATATTTTAAGTATCGCAGGTTCGCTGGTATTTGTTTTCGTGGCTATCGGCTTGTGCATTTTTTCCCATGAACTCGGACACTTTCTGGCCGCCAAGTGGCGTGGTCTTCATATCGATGCTTTCTCTCTGGGGTTCAAACCATTCTGGCGCAAAAAAATCAACGGTGTCGAATACCGCCTCGGTTATCTGCCTTTCGGCGGTTATGTGGAGCTTCCCCAGATCGATGCCACCGACGGGATTCCCAAAAGTGCCGACGGCAAAGAACTTCCCCGCGCTACGGCCCTTGACCGGGTAATAACAGCTGTTGCCGGTCCGCTTTTCAACATCATTTTCGGAATGATCGCAGGCTGCCTCATTTACTTTTTCGGCATGCCCCAGGATACTGCGAAAATGCGTCAGATGACCGTCAATCATATTGATGAAAAGGGGCCGGAATTTGCTGCCGGGCTGCGTAAGAATGATAAGATCGTCAAGCTCAATGGCAAATCTTTTCATCTGAGCTGGGCACATTTTGTAAAAGAGATCCTTTTCACCGTGGATCCGGTAAGACTTGAAGTCATCCGCGACGGCAAAAAACTGGAAATTTCTTATATCCCAAAAATCAATCCCGCCGCGCCGGGTTCTTTGAAGGCTGAAGGTCTGGCATGGCCGTTTTTTACGGTGCAGATCCCGGTCGAAGTGATACCTGAAAAGGGCTCCATTGCAGAAAAAGCGGGGATCCGCCGCGGTGATATAATTACGGCGATCAACGGTGTCGAACTCCAGCAGCCCTCGGAATTCCAACACCTGCTGGATATCGCCGGAGATAATGAATTGCACATTTCCCTGCTCCGCAAAGAAAAATCCTACAATGTAAAACTCCGTTCTGCCGTGATTCCGGGCCTGCCGGAAGATTTCACCCGTTATATGATCGGAGCCAATCTTGCCCAGACTCCTTCAGGAGTCAAAGTGGAAAGTGCCATTACCGGAACTCCTGCCGCCCAGGCCGGTCTGCTTCCCGGCGATATGCTTATCACGGCAGCACTTCCTGAAGTGAAAGATCCGCAGCCGATAAAAGAAATTACTGAATTTATCAAAACTATCCGTTCTTTCAAAGATAAAAAGTTCATCATGTACTTTGAACGCGGCGGAAGAAAAATGGCTCTGCCCATAACTTCATTGAAGGTCGTTCCCCGCACTATCGGTATCAGCGTGGCGGTCTATGATTATCCCTCCCCCTGGGCACTTTTTGTTTCCACCTGCGACATGAGCTGGAAATCCCTGCGGGGCATCTGCATCGGAATCGGTCAGAAACTGGGACTCACTCAAAAACAAAGTTCTCTCAAACCCAGCCACATGTCCGGTCCCCTGGGGATCGGGACCACTTTATTCAATTCCGTTTACCATTCATCACTTATGACCGGCATCTACTTTATGGTGGTGGTTTCTTTTGCCTTGGCAATATTCAATCTGCTCCCCTTCCCCGTACTTGACGGCGGGCACATCCTTTTCGGCATTATCGAAATAATATTCCGCCGTCCGCTGCCGACAGTAGTAATAAAAGTGCTTTCGACCATATTCGTCACTTTGCTCATTGCGTTGATGCTTTTTGTTACCTTTGCCGACGGACGCAGACTTTTCCGCGGATTTTTCCCGCCCGCCGACGAAACAGAAAAAGCCGCAGCCGCCACTGCTTCGGGAGTATCTGATGAAACGAAGACTGACAAGAAGCGTTAAAGCGGGCTTTGTCGGAATCGGTTCGGAGTTCCCCGTATCGATCCAGACCATGACCAATATCCCCCTTGCCGATGTGCCAAATACATTGCGGCAGATAGAAAAATGTGCCGCCTTGGGGTGTGATCTCATCCGGGCAGCCATCGACGATGAAAAGGCAGAAAAAGCCTTGCCGGAAGTCATAAAGAATTCTCCTGTTCCGCTGCTGGCAGATATCCAGTTCCATTGGGAATCTGCGGTTGCCGCCATAAGATCCGGTATCGCCGGAGTGCGGCTCAATCCCGGATTGCTGAGGGATGAAGAAAAACTCAAAACTATTGCCGCTGCTGCCTGCGACTGCGGAACATGTATCAGAGTTGGAGCCAACGGGGGGAGTGTGAATCCGCAGGAACTGCAGGAATCTTTGAAAAAAAATCCCTGTTATGAAGAAGCCATAGCGGAACTGCTTTTTTCGAGTGCCTTGCGTCAATGTGAAGCCCTTGAGCGTTACGGAGTCTGCAATATAAAGGTGGCTCTGAAAAGCTCCAGTATTCCTGTAACTCTGGCAAGTTACCGCAAATTCGCCGCCCGTACAGATTATCCGCTGCAT
>JAFVRT010000146.1 GCA_017504125.1 Lentisphaeria bacterium | reverse complement strand
CGGAAAATGCGGGCGAAGTTTTCTGCGATCACCACATTGATGTCATTTTCACCCAGCACCCAGGGAGCGTGTTCCCGTGAGGAACCGCAGCCGAAATTGGCACGGGTGATAATAGCCTGATGACCGGGAACATCCCGTTTGGGTTCGAATCCGGGCAGCAACAGATCTTCAAGACAGTAGGGTTTCAAGGCGGCCTTGGTGGACTCGTTGAGATACTTGGCCGGAATGATCTCGTCCGTGTTGATGTCGGAACGGTCGAGAAAAAGGACTTTTCCATTGAATTCTTTCATTTGTCAGTTCATCCCTTGAAGAGTTCGGAGTTGGTAATATGACCGGCAACCGCAGTTGCCGCTGCAGTAGCGGGACTCATCAGATGCACCATGCCGCCTTTGCCCATTCTGCCGGCAAAGTTGCGGTTGGTGGTGGAGGCACATACCTCACCGGCAGCCAGCACACCGTTGCTCATGCCCAGACAGGCTCCGCAGGTGGGGTTGGTAACACAGAAACCGGCATCCATAAAAATCTGGATAATGCCTTCGGCAAGAGCCTTCTTGAAGATGTCGGGAGTGTCAGGGGAAACGATGCCGCGTACTCCCGGAGCCATGCGTTTGCCTTTGAGTATCTCAGCTGCTGCCCGCAGGTCGCTCAGACGGCCGTTGGTACAGCTGCCGATATAGACCTGATCGACTTTGGTTCCTTCCAGTTCCCGGACGGTTTTGACACAGTCGGGCTTGTAGTTGAATGTGGCCACCGGCTCCACGGTATTTCCATCTATGGTGAGGATCTTTGAATACTCGGCATCGTCGTCGGAACGCCATCTTGAGTATTCGGCGACGGCACTTTCTCTGGAGTCAAATTCATCTTTGATGAAGGGCCAGAGGTAGTCGACTGTAACAGCATCGGGCAGACACACGCCGCAGGTAGCACCGGCTTCGATGGCCATGTTGCAGAGGGTCATACGGCCTTCCATATCCATATTGTCGATGACGGGACCGGTGAATTCGATGACCTGATTGGTGGCTCCGTTGACGGTGAGTTCGCGGATAATGGTCAGGATAAGATCCTTGGGGAAAACACCGCTTCTCAAGGCACCGGTTACTTCGACTTTGATGGTTTCAGGTTCTTTGAAGGCGCAGACACCTTTAAGGATACCCACCTCAAGGTCAGTGGTTCCGATACCGGCGGCGAAAGCTCCGAAAGCACCGTGGGTACAGGTGTGCGAATCGCCCATGATGACGGTGAATCCGGGACGGACAAAACCCTTTTCAGGGAAAATAGCGTGGCAGACGCCGTTGGCTCCCACATCAAAGAAGTCTTTGATCTCGTGGCGGAATGCCCAATCTCTCAGGGTTTTTCCCTGTTCGGCAGTTTTGGAGTCTTTAGCCGGTGAAACATGGTCGATCACCGCTTTGATCTTGCTGCAGTCAAATACCCGGTCGCGTCCGGTGGCAGCCAGATCGTTGATGGCGATGGGTGTGGTGATTTCATGGCAGAACACCCGGTCAAGCGAAAGCACCCGTACGCTTCCGGCGGGACGATCCACTTCGTGGGCATCGAAAATTTTCTGTGTAATGGTTTTTCCCATAATATTTTTTCCTTTTTTCCATATCTCCGGTGATGATAACTGAAACGCCGCTCCGTCAGGTATACGGAAGGCAGCGCAGTTTCAGAAAAGTCATCACAAGACCGGTATTTTTGTTGTACCATTCATATAATATAGCACAACTGCGGCAATTTATCAAGTTTTCCTTATTTTGCCGGCCGGCGTACTGCAAGAGCGCAAAGGGAATTGAGGATCGCCATGACCGCAGCGACTGAAAAGAGTACACCTACTCCGTATCTGAGCCATATCCAGCCGCCGACAGGAGCAGCGATGATGGCGATGAGGTGATTGATGGAAATCCCGGTGGAAAGGGTGGAGGTAAGTTCGTCGCGGTTTCCGGAAATATCTTTTACATACAAATTGGTGGCAAGAGAAGTTGTACTCAATACCGCATCCAGCAAAAAGTTTATTCCAACCACCCACAGGGCGATATTGTGTGAGAACCAGATGTTCGCGTAACCGTAGAGAAGGCAGACGAAAAACAGGATCACGGTGTCATAGATCATGACATTGCGGTATCCGATACGGTCGGTAAGTTTTCCCACCAGGGGGGCGGCAAAGATGTTGATCCCGGCGGCAACGGCAAAAAGGGCAGCCATCAATGCGGTGTCGAAGTCGTATACTTTGATGAGTACAAATGGCGCAAAGGTGAGGAATATCTGTTTTCTGGCTCCGTAAAAGAGTTCGAGGGCGTAAAATATCCGGTATTTCCAGTTGAAGTACAACCGGGGGCGTTTCACAGGCGCATCGGCATTCCTGGGGATCATCATAGCGGCAAAACTTGCTGCAGTAAGCAATGCAATGACTCCCCAGACCAGATTGTAGACAGTTCCCTTGTCTGCAATGCCGATCACTTTGACTGCGGCGAAAAAGATACCGGCGACCAGCAGACTTCCGGTAACTGTTCCCACATTGATCGTACCTGTTACCAGACCGAGTGCTGCGCCTCCTTTGCCCGGTGCGGCGATCTCCATGGTAAGGGCCTGTCTGACGGGCATCATCAAATGTTCTCCTGCGCTCCAGATCATGATAAAGAGTACTACCATGATCTTATCTGAAGGGATCATCAAAGCTGCCACGCCGACACATGCGATCAATGCTCCCAGACGCATGACCTTCCAATTTCCTGCTTTGTGGAGTGCGGCAAGCATGAAAACCAGCAGCAGTCCCGGCATTTCCCGGAAAAACTCCAGCCAGCCCCGGTCATATTCGGTAAAATTGTGGACATCGGCGAGAAAGTTGTTCATCACCGCCTGGAAACAGCCGGAGGCGATGCCCCACAAGGCGATGCTCAGAAAAAATGCTCCGGCAGCTCTCCCCGGCGGGAAAGCACTTTCAATACGGGACTTCAAATCCATAGTGCAATAACTCCTAAGATGTTTTTGTCTGCAGCATAATATATCCCGGAAACAAGTTTTTTTCAACCTTGACAAAGTGATATTTGTGTGCTATATTAAGAAATCGTCATACCGGGTCGGGCCCCATTATCAAAGGCTTGACACCTGATCCGGGTAATTGTAAAACATTAAATATGAAAGGGATTGGTTATGCCAACCGCAAGTCGAGCAAAGCACAAATTCTGCCGTCGTATCGGCCAGTGTCTCTGGAACGATCCGAGTTGTCCCAGTGTGAAGCGTCCCATGCCTGCCGGACCTCACTCCTCCAAGGGCCGCCGCAACAAACTTTCCACCTACGGAACTCTGCTTATCGAAAAGCAGAAGCTGAAGAACTACTACGCTGTCAGCGAAAAGCACCTCCGCAACGCCTACCTCAAGGCCAAAGCCGGTATGGGCAACACCGCTGAAAAGCTTTTCCGCAGCCTCGAACTGCGTCTGGATGCCATGGTGTTCCGCGCCGGTTTCGCTCCTTCTATTTTTGCCGCCAAGCAGATCGTCAACCACGGTCATATCTTTGTGGACGGCAAAAGAGTCGACCGCGCCGGATTCCTGCTCCGTGAAGGCCAGACCATCACCATCAATGCTGAAAAGTCTCCCAACATCGCTGCCATCGCAAAGAAAGGCAACGCCACCGTTCCGGCTTACATGGAAGTCGATCTCGACAACCTGAAAGCCACTCTGGTGCGCATGCCCCAGGTCGAGGAGATCCCCGTCAGCGTCAAGATCATGAGCGTCATCGAATACTACGCCCGCTGATCCTGAGTCAGAAGAAAACAGAACTGCTGCAATATGCTGCGGTTCTGTTTTTTTTTATTACGCGGCAGTTGCTTTTTTGTGCGGCCGACTTGATAAAATCACAATTCCGGTGTATATTATAAGAGATCATTACAACTTATTGATTCTATACGGAGTTTTATTATGCACTGGTCTGAAAAAATCGCCCGGAACCTTATTGAGCGCAATCCGGAAAAAAGCGAATATGTGTGCGCTGCAGGTATAAGTCCCTCCGGTTCTGTCCATATCGGTAATTTCCGGGATATCGCCACCAGCTTGTTTGTGTGCAGAGCCCTGCGTAAACTGGGCAAAAAAGCCAAGCTGCTTTTTTCATGGGATGAATTCGACCGTCTGCGTAAGGTTCCGGTGAATGTGGCCAAGATCACGGAGGGTTTTGAAACCCATATCGGCAAACCTTATACAGATGTGCCTGATCCCTTCGGCTGCTGCGAAAGTTATGCCAAGCACTTTGAGAATGAGTTTGAAAAATCTCTGCGTCAGTTCGGTATTGAAGTGGATTTCCGCTATCAGACCGGCTGTTACCGCTCCGGGCAGTATTCCAAATACATCATCGAAGCTCTGAAAAAACGCAAAGAGATATTTGATATCCTCGATTCGTTCCGGACTCAGGAAAGTACTCCGGAAGAACGGGAAAATTACTGCCCCGTCGGTATTTACTGTCCTGAATGCGGCAGAGATACTACTACAGTTACTGCCATTGCCGATGATTGCCTTTCGGCTGATTTCACTTGTAAATGCGGGTACAGCGGCAAGTTTGACTTTACTGCTGATTTCAACTGCAAACTGGCATGGAAGATCGACTGGCCCATGCGCTGGCTTTATGAAAAAGTGGACTTCGAACCCGGCGGCAAGGATCATGCTTCACCCAGCGGCAGTTATCAGACCAGCCGTGTCATAGCCAAAAAGATTTTCGGCTTTGAAGCTCCCATGTTCCAGGGGTATGAATTCATCGGCATCAAGGGGGCGACCGGCAAGATGTCCGGTTCCACCGGATTGAACCTGACTCCGGAAACCCTGCTGAAACTTTATCAGCCTGAAGTGATATTGTGGCTTTACTCCAAGAGTGATCCCACCAAGTCCTTTGATTTCTGTTTTGACGATGAGATCCTCCGTCAGTATTTTGAGTTTGACAAGATGTACGATGCCTTCACCAAAGGCAGCGATGATGAATACATCAACAATATCATGGAACTGGTGGTGGATCCTGAGAAACCTATCAAAACTGTTCCCATGGCCCAGCTGGTTTCTCTGGGATCGGTGGTCGACTTCAATCCCGATGTGCTGGAAACAGTGTTCCGGAAGATCGGTACTCCCTTTACCAAAGATGAATTTCTGCCCCGGCTTTCTCTGGCCCGCTACTGGCTTGAAGTTTGCGCTCCGGAAAATATGAACACCCTGCGTTCAGAGCCGGATACCGAATTTTTCAATTCTCTGGAACCGGAAGAACAGCAGGCGGTGCGCATCCTCCACGATTATATCCAAAAGGGCGGTTATACCCTTGATGAACTTATGGCCTATCTTTACGCCATTCCCCGTGAAGTTTACGGTGAACTTGATGACAAGGAACTGAAGAAACGGCAGGGCAAATTCTTCCAGAATGTCTACACACTTCTGATTTCCAAGACCAAAGGTCCCCGCCTTTATCTTTTCCTCTACGCGATCGAGCCTGAGAAGTATCTGAAACTTCTGGAGTTCTGATCCGGAGTGCTGGCAAAAAAACATGGGCCGCTGCAGAAAGTTGCAGCGGCCCGTTTTTTATTGCCGTAAAGTTTGATCAGACACCTTGCAGTATCGAGAGCAGAGCTGCAAAGGTGCAGTTGGCGAGCTGCCGGTATCCAGCCGGATTGGGATGCAGCGCATTGATCCCGCGAACCACATCGGTATCGCTTTCTTCAAAGCACTTTTCTTCACCTGTGGGATAGCCGTAAAAGGGGTCTATGGCGGAGTACAGCGGCACGCTGTATATATTGGGGAACTGCTGAAAATGCTTCATAAGCTGCCGGTATCCTCCGGGAGTCAAACTCCGTCTGTTCCACGAGAAATAGTGACTCCCGTAATTCTTGCCCCATGCGGACTGATCGTTGGAACCCCAGGGTTCAATACCGATACAATAGACGGCATCAGGAGCCGCAGCATGCAGATTACGGTAAAGCAATTCCATGTTGTTTACAAAATTACCGATCACTTGTTCCTGATTTCCGGTATCTATCGACAGCATATCATTGCTGCCGAGAGAGATCATAATGATATCAGGAGCAATGCCTCCGCAATATTTTTCCAGATAGTTGCGGAAGTCAAAGACTCCGTCGGCATCGAGAAAAGGCGAACGCCTTCCCCAGTGGTATTTACTTCCGGAATCTTCCTTGCGGGTGAGGAATGTTGCGGCAGACCAGCCGCCCCATCCTTCGTGCCGTACTCCCGGCAGCAGACCGGCGTCAGGATATTTGATGAGCTGGCCGGGGAGTTTGCTGAATTCTTCCGGTACATTGGTTCCCAGCATGGTGAGATCCATACCGTATCTGCGGCACAGGGTGTGAAAATGTACAGGGAAATGCCCCTGATCCGTAAGACTGTCGCCGATCATCAGCAGACGGAGTTTTTTATTTGCCGCTGTTTCTGACGGAGTTATGACGATGCGGCACTCCCCGGAAGCTGCGAGTCCGGAGTCATCAAAGACTTCCAGATGCGCTTCATGGATCCCCACATCTTCCTGCCGGGGGATACATCTCCAGCGTTCACGGTCGCATCTGCCCAGTGGAGCGTGGAAATTGAATGCGTAATTTGCCGGATTTACGGTCGTGAACACATTGGCAAAATAGAGATTCATTTCGATCCCGGTCGTTCCGTATATCACGGGGGGCAGAAACAGGCGGTCTGTCATTTTTTATCTCATAAGTTTCAATATAAGATCGATAGCCTTTTCTCTTGCCGCAGCCGGACGGCTTGCATCATGTGCCATGGTGACTCCGACGATCATGGGAGTCTTTTTCAGAAACTCAGCCGCTTCGCGCTTGAGTGCGGCATCGGCAGATTTGGTATTTTTCAGGACTTCGGCAAGTTTTTTCATGTATTTGATGTCGATGGCTCCGATACGCAGACATTCAAGACGGATAGTGGAAACCGGCCCGCCGGAGGTATAGAGAGCCACTTCGCCGTTTCTTGCGCTTTTCCAATCCCGGTTTTTGTACCGGTAGGTCATGAACTGGTAGAGGTTGCACATATCGAGATCGTAGGCAAGAGCGCGCCAGTTGTGGGTAAGGTAGTATTGCTGCAGATCCACCCGCATGGAGGTATCGCAGGAGTATATGGAGATATTTTTCTTCATATCCCGGAGTTTTTTGATCAGGGGGGCGTAGGTCTTGCCGGTAACATATTTGGTTCCCCAGAAACACCAGTGTGAAAGATACGGCACTATGGCTTCCATGTTTTTCAGGCCAACATCCCATGAAGCAAAGGTTATCATGATCTGCATGCCGGGAACTTCTTCCAGCGCGATTTTTGAAGCCTTTATGAGAGCAGGCATATCGGCGGCTTTGGGTTCGTCGCAGATCTCAATGAAAAATCTGTCATGACCTAAACCGTTTTTGCGGCGGATGTCATCAATGATCCTGATGTAACTCCGCCATGCTTTTTCCCATTGGGGCGTGCCGTATTTGAGATGTTTGGCGTAACGGTCGCGGAAAAGGGAATAAACGCCGTAAGCTACGCCGATACTGTAATCTTTTACGCCAAGTTCTGCGGCATACTGCCTGATCCTGGCGATTTCATTTTCGGCTCTTTCGGTCTGGCGGGACTTGACTGAACCGTCGGGATTGAACCATACGGCAAAGGCCCAGGTGTTGACCAGAATATTGTTGATGCCGTAATCAAACATCATTTTCAAGGTCTTTTTGCCGCCGTAGGCAGGGCTGAAAAGAAATTGGGGAATAGCCGGAGTCCGGCTGATTTCAAAGGGCAGCACTTCGAATTCTATGGGAAGATCCTGCATGGGGTGTTTTTTGATGCCGTTTTTACCGTTGGGAGCAGCTTCGCTCAACGGGATCACCCGGATAACGCCGCGGTATTTGCCGGGGGCAACGCCCGCAGTATCAAAGATCGCCCATACGGGGGTGGCTTCTCTGGGCTGCACCACTACTGTGGAAGTGATATCCACAGGAGCAAGGGCATCGAAACGCAGGGCATGGATTCTGGCATCTCTGTCTTTGCTGCGGATGCCCCGGAGCAGCTGGAGTTTTTCTGCAGGGAAAAATCTGCCGTCTTTGGTTTGAAGTGCTTCCAGTTCCTGCTGATTTTTATCGACTGCGGTTATAAGGATGCGGTATTCTTCCGCTTTGCCGGTCAGGTTGGTAATGGCAAGGGGGAGAGTTTTGAAATCGTTTACGGCGGCACGGAGTTTTATTTTTGAGGGAACATTGGCAAGTTCTGCCGGGATCATGGGGATCGAGGGATCGGTCGTTGGATTGACAGGGGTCACGGCAAAGGAACGGTTGCCCAGACGGGCGGCGGCCACTTCCTTGCGGTAGATTTCGGACTGCTGTACGGCTTTATCGGCTGCGTTCATCTGCCATTTGCCGATAGCAGCGGCAAGTTTTTCATTTCCGGCGGCCTGTGCTGCCTTCTGCAATCCGCTCCGGGTTTTTGCAAACCATTTTTCAGGGGCATCGGTGAAAAGAACGGCATAATTTTCAACGGCGTGGAAACTGCCTCTTGCAAAGGAAAGTGAAGAAGATTCTCTGGCAGATTGCCGGGTACGGGCAACATTGAAAGAAAGAAGTTTGTCAGCTGCAGGACGGCCTTTGGCTCCCAGAAGCGTATAGGGAATGACCGCTTCCACGCTCCAGCTTGTTTTGTCGCGACTCACCTTTGCGCTCCACTTGCTGTAGTCTGCCGGATCGACGCTGACACTTTTCCGTCCCATCCAGCGGCCGCCGCCTGCGGTAACTACGAACTGGCTCAGCGGACGGTCATTGGAAACCGGCCCGAAGAAGATCTCCACCAGATCATCGCCCCATACTCTGCCGTTCACATCTTTGCATGCGGCTTTGAGTTTATCCATCTGCGGTTCAAGACAGCGGATCTTCAATGTGATTTCTTTTGCGCCGGGAATGACGGTTACCTGGGTGTCGGCTTTGGCTTTTTCGCCGGACTTGAAATGTGAAAATCCGGAAATCATTCTGCCGGGGACGACCGCTTTTTTCAGCGGAGCGGTGAAATTGTTTTTTGCAGTTCCGGCTGCCGGGAGCAGGTTGGCCCTTTCGGTAACTTTGAGTTTGTCGATGAGTACATAACTGCCGATGGCGGGCAGATTTTTGTAAATGCTGCGGCCCCAGATGCTGATGCCGACAACTGCGCCCACGGCATCAGAACCGGTCTGGAATGAACCGCGGTAAACGCTCCAGTTTTCGGAGGCTTTGAATTTGATATCGCCTCTGGGTTTCAGGCGTTTGGAGTTTTTCCAGAAAGTTGGGCCGTTCATTTGATAAACGATGAAAGTTCCCGGAAGTTTTCCCTTGATTTCCATAGTGAAATCGTAGATGGTGTTGGGTTTGGCAGTAAATCCGGTTTTTTTGTTGTCGCCGCCGAAGAACAGCATGGCATGATATGAAAGAGAGCCGTCTTTTTCTTTGACATGTTTGACAACTTCTGCTTTCAGGCAGCGGTTCCAGGTGAGGTCTTCGGTGATGATGGTTCTCTTGAGTACTCCGGGAGCGGCATCGTAGCGTGCTTCGGCATCAAGTTTCCGGTCGAACTCGCCGTTGCGGATCAGATTCTGTGCCGGGAGTATTGAGGCGGAAAATAAAGCAGCAAGGATAACGGTATATTTCATTTTTTGCATCTTTGTATTTCAGAAAAAGTTATATTTG
>JAFVRT010000145.1 GCA_017504125.1 Lentisphaeria bacterium | reverse complement strand
TGGTATGGTTCAGCATTGAGAATGACAGTCTCTTGATTGCCCCGCAAAAGCCGCAAGTGCCTGCAACTGTAAGGGGTATAAAAAGAAAATTGCCAGGGACTTTATTTGTAAGTCCTTGGCAATCAATAAGTTTTGGTGGAGATGGCGGGAGTTGAACCCGCGTCCCGGAGCGGTGTGAAAATGACTTCTACATGCTTGTTTTGCCTATTGGATTTAATCCCCGGTCGCAGCCGGCAAACGGGCCGGATCAGGAACGATCATCTGTAAAATCTCGCAGGATCGCCCAGATGAACAACTTTCCCGCCAGAGTGCTGCCTTCGCCGTCAGCCCTTAGCACCCGTCAGGGGGACAGCGTGGCGGATCAAGCCGCCATTGCGTACTGTTCGTTCGCAGTTATTGGTTCGATCGAATTTTTACGGAGCCAACGATCATCTCCGGCATGCCGTCAAGTTCGAGCCGGTCCGGTCGAATCCGGAACATCCCCAATCTTGACCTTCTTATATAATATAATCCCTTTTTACGGTTTGTCAAATATAAGATCCGAAATCAATGAACTTTTATCACAACAGTCGTTTTGTTTTTGGTCATTACATCTGTTATGATGCAATTCCAGCTCCCGCGGAGATCCGAAGGTGCAAAAGGAATACGGTATTCCACTCTGCCATTACTGACCGGCAGACGCTTGCCGTAATGTCTTACCTCTTTGCCGGCAGGATCAATAAGCTGAATGTTATAGGCCGTGGAATAATTGCCGCTGCCGGGAACAATGATAACTTTGCTGCCGTTGACCGTGATTGAGGCAGGCTTGACCTTTTCTTTCAAACAGGCCAGCAACAGTGAAGTGTTTTCGGTGAAAACAGGAAGATCAATGACTGAAGTGTAACCGAAATATTTTCCCGAAACCATGTCATAAATATGCGACTTACCGGAAAAAACAACTTTCGCCATACGGGATTTCTTAGACGGAGTGGTTACTCCGATATACCGGTTCCCCGCAGCATCAATGCGCTGATAAAGCTCCGCATCAAAAACTGTTTTCCCGTCAGATGTGATCACCGGAGCTCCACTGGGGCCCAGAGCTTTGATAAGAGCGTTACGCTCGGCAGCAATCAAAGCCGCATTTGCCGGTGTCGCAGGAAATTCCATAGCTGAAAGGGATTTGTAGCAGAGTTCTTTCTTGAGTACATTGCCGCCGGTTTTGAAAATATGACTGAGCCCAGGTGCTTTACGCATACGACAGTTTTCGTAACGCCGCGCCGGAATACCTTCGGCAAAGACTTTTCCGCCTTTTTTGACGAATGCATTTACTGCAGCTATCTCTTTGTCTGACATGGCTCCGGCATCCATGAGGATCAGGCGTTTGTAGTTTTCTTTGAGCAGAATACCCTGTTCCAGCTGTTCCGGGGTGATGTAATTGAAACTGTATCCGCAGTTGCGCAGCAGTTTGTTGTATTTGTCAAAACTGGTGTTGCGGCTGCGGTGGCGTTTTTCAATGAATGCTGCACGGATCGATCTCTGAGAGAAAAGCAGAGCAACATCAGCTTTTTCTTTCACATTGTTTATCCAATGGGCACCGATACCGGATTTGATGATGCTGAAGGGGCGTTGGACGATTTCCAGCTGAGGAGCAGGAGTGCCGTCCGGATTGCACAATGAGTACCAGGAAAATCCGAAAATGCCGCGCATACCGCAGAAAAGAGCACGCCAGACCCGGTAGGGACTGCTGCGGCTATAACCGAATTCCCATGGCATCAGTTCCGCATCTTTACGCAGTGAACGCTGGATCTCAAACTGTCCGCCCAAAGCATAGTTCAGAAGTCCGTTGAAGTGTTTCATCAATCTGCCCCAATCCATGCCGCCGTAAGCGGTGGAGGGCTGGGTTCCGGAAAGTGAGGTGCGGGCATCAGGATCGTGTTTCCGCAAGGCAGCGAACATGGTGGCAGCAACATTTTCCAGACGGCTGTCCATGAATTCCAAATGATCCGCCCAACCGGCAACATGGGCCTGACCGCCTTTCCAGATCTCCTCTTTGGTGAAGGGAAATACTTTTTCCCACGAAGTAAAATCAGTATTCCACTCCTTATTGAATCTGGCAAGAGTTCCATATTTTTTCTGTACAAAAATACGGAAATTTTTCATACAGTGCTCCGAGAAACAGAAATCCACCGGAACTCCGCCGTAACCGGTGATGGACTGTTCATCGCCCATCCAGTAAAAGCGCAAGCCGTGTTTGTAGTCGCGGAGTCCCTGTTTGGTGAAGTCTTTGATATACTTGTCGAGGAATGCCGGATCGGAAAGACAGGGAGTGCGAACCAGCAGCATCTTGTTGCCGGTCTTGGCATAATCCAGCGGTTCAGGACAACGGGTTATACCGAGATGATGCAGTCTGGTGGGGTGGATATTGTGCCGAATGGGGAAAGCGGTCTGCAGCACACCCCAGTTGGCGATGAGCGTGTCGATCTGATATTTATGCAGCAGCGATCCGTAAAGAGGCCACATGTGTGTTCTCGGTTCGCCGGAAACCCAGGCTCCGATTTCAAATTCCCGCCATTGTTTTGCCTGGTCGGAAGGACGCACCGGGAAGGCAAGTTCGTAACGGTCGATCTCGTTTTGGCCCTGCATCAGACGCACCTGCAGTATGTTGAAACGGGAACAGAGGTCATTGCTGATCCGGGCTTTGCCGGAAAGCTTTGCGGCGGCTTTGAGATCTTTCTGAGGAAAACTGCGGTTGAAACTGTCGGTAAGCGCGGTTTTGACCGTCATTCCGGCAGTATTTCCCTTGAGTGTGATGGTATAAGCCATCGTTTCACCGTCGGTATAGGAATTTTTTTCAGAAGTTACTTTGACTATCCGGGCAGGAGCCGGGACATCAACACTCCAGCTGCCCCAGTTCAGGACTTCGCCTTTGCTGTTGCGGACGATAAGGCTGAGGTTCTGTTTGTCGGCATGAGGTGCCGCAACAGCAGGAATGGAAACGGTATTGACACCCTTTTTCAAATCAAGAACAAGGTTTCTGTCAAAACGGACCTTCATGAAACTGTCACGGAGTGTTGCTGAAATAGTAACTTTTTGTGCCGCAGGAGAAGTGATCTTCACAGTTGTTCTGCCGTTGGCGAAAGTGGGAGCCAAAGTCAGAGAAGGAGTCCGGTTTGCCGCAGAAAGTGCCAGTTTGGCAATCAGGGAGTAATAGAATTCATAAGGGGCTTTACGATCCGGATATTCGGCTTTGAAGTCAGGCGTGAAGGCACTGGCGGCATCAAAACGGCCGAATGTTGCCAGATAATTAAGAAAATAAACTTTGCCTTTTCCGATTTTTCCTTTGACCAGATAGGGAGCTCCACCTGCAGTTGCAAGGATATTTTCTTTGGCGGCACTGAAACGGTAAACCGGTTCGGAACCGAAAAGTTCAAATGGAACACCGCAGGTAACAGGATCATTTGTTACCGCCCGGGGAATTCCGCGGACGACTTTTTTGCCGCTTACATTGGCAACAGGCATAAAGGATTCGGCTTTGTTTGCTCCGATGTAAATAAGTCCGGTTCCTTTTTTTACCCGGTCAACGATCATTTTTCTCTGTTCTCTGGTGAAATGGCTCCAGGGAAGTCCGGCAATGATTATCAGGTCGGTCTTTTTGCTGAAAGCGCGTTTGATATTTTCGTTGATATTGTTTATGGACAGCATGCCGAAATACTTGCCGAGCAGGTGTCCGGGAGAAGCACTTTTGAATCTGCCGACATTCATTATGAAGGGAACGGTGTAATCCATATCCAAACGCTGAGAGAGATCACCGGTTTCCAGAATAGCATCGTTGTCGGTGAGGACAAGAGTCTTGATCTTACCGCCGGGGAGAGGCTTTGCCCAGGGAATATGGGGCGTGGGATTGACATTGGTGAAATTCAGCAGTTCGACCCGGCTGCGGGCATCCACCTTTTTTTCCTCCAATGCGGCAATGAACCATTTTTCTTCAGCTCCGCCGAAGTTGACGAAGCCGTTGAGGCGTGCCATTTCCTTTTTGCCGGAACGCAGTATGACTTCGATTTCCTGCAAAGTTTCATCTGCTCCGGAAATATCGACTTTGAAATGATCCGTCGTTCCGGGGGCTTTGAAGGAAAGAGTATGTTTTTTGATACTTTTCCATTTGCCGTCCGGAGCTTTGCGTACCATGACTTCCGCTTCAACCTTTCCGGCAACTGCATTGTGTACCCGCACTTCGACGGGGATCGAGGAGCTTTCAGTTTCCACATCAGCTCCGCGGAGTTCGCCCACCAGACCGCTGCCTGCGCCGGAGATTTTTTTCAGCCCGGTGAAAGGCAGTACCTCTGCGCGGGTCTTGAAGGATTTGCCGGCATCAATGGTGACTTGTTCAAAACGCCATTCAGTCGAGGGAATAGCACAGCCGCCGAACCAGGAGTAGAGCAGCTGCAGTTCAGGATAACTCATGGTTATTGCCACACCTTTGCCGGTAACGGGATCGGCATTGCCCAGCCAGCCGCGGGCGGCACGGTACTGCCAGGTGTCAGTAGGGCGTTTTGAGGAGGGGATACGGACGATACCACTGGTAGTGGGGAAGAAAAAGTCATTTTTTACATTGCGTTCACCGATCATGTGGTGGAACCAGAAACCGTAGACCATCGGAGCCATGGCGGCATCCATGTTTTCGAGATCGTAATCTATGGTGATCTTGGCCGCATTTTTCCAGAGTATGTAATCCTTTTTGACTTTCAGAAAGTTGATCCCGCCGCCGGCGTGGTTGCCGACAGAAGTTACCACCACACGGTCAGGAAACTTTTCTGCAGTAACAGAAAATGGCTTGCCGCGAAGGAAAAAACGGGTTTGGGGCACATTCCAGATATTTTCCGTACCGCTGCCGCCTTCGACGGTGTCGATGAGTTCGCTTTTCATCTCTTTACTGAAAATACTCCAGAATCTGCCGCCCAGCGGATTGACGGTGATCCTGAAAAACGGCGAATCCACCTGAGTCATCAGGATCTTATCAACTACACTCTGTTTTACCTCAAATCCGGCAAGCGGCAGTAACAAAGACAATACTGCAAACAATATGAAATTCCGCATGAAAATTTTTCCTCCCTTTTATTTTTGACCTTATTTATGATTTAAGATTTTACTTTTTGGCACGAACTCTTATTTCGTTGATCCCGAAGTAGCCGTCACCGATGAGCCTGATCCTGAAACGGCAGATCTTACCGGTATTTTTTACTGAATAAATGTAGACTTTACAAGTTTCATCAATAGTCTTTTTGCTGATTTTTTTACCGAAGGCATAGGTGTTCACAATCACCGGATCGGAAAAGTTCCCGGAACCGTCATCCCAGCTTACCTGCAGCTGTTTCAGCAGATACCATTTGGTATATTTACGGGTAACGATCTCAATTTCTGAAACATCCTGAGTCTGATCGAATTCGCCGGTAACGGCGACATTTATCTGCCGCCAGATGGCTCCTGTATTGTCATTGCCGTCGGTAAGGGCATCGGGAGTTTTTTCTTTGGTCGGAACTGAATAAGAGTATTGGAAATCGATTTCATCATCATACTTTTTGACCTTCTCTTTGCGGTATGCTGTGCGGAGCAGTTTCTTAGCTTCTTCGGGTGCGGCGGGAGCTCCTTTTACAGCATCGGTATTGCCGTCAAAGGGAAAATACAGAAGCCGGCCGGGAAGTTCCGGCAGAGCTTTGCCGGATTTTCCGGCTTCGTATGCCTTGCGGATCATTTCTTCAGAAAGAGCTGTATCAAAAAGGGCAAGTTCATCAAGAGCTCCCGGGAAATCGGGAGCTTTCCAATTACTCGAATTGTATCCGACCGCCAGAGTATCGGAAGAAAATTTTTCCGGCATCACGATCCGCTGATAGGCACGCAGTCTGCCGTTGAGGTAGATACGCACAAAACCATGTTTCCGCTTACCCCACACTACGGCAGCGTGATGCCACTTCCCCGCTTCGAGTCCGGATGCAGAACAGCTTACTGCCGAGTTCTTTGCGGCAGCGCGTAAAAATACTCCGAAATATCCGCGGTCAAGCTGGAAATAACACCAGCCGCTTTTGTTGATGCCGAAACACAGGGGCATGCTGTTTCTGAGAATCTCAGGTTTTGCACTCGTTTTGAACCAGAAAAGTGCTGTTCCGCTTTCCGGGGTGAATCTTGTCAGATCGGTAACGCTGCGTAAACGGCCTTCAAGTGCCTGACCGGACACGCCGGGAACAAACTTTGCTCCGGAGAGTAATACTGCAGAAAGAAAAAATATGATGCTTAAACAGATTTTCATGATCGGTCCTATTGTTATTGGAATCTTTGAACTGATCCCTTGCCGCCCCAGAACCAGTCATTGTATGTGGTCATCTTGAGTTTGCTGATATGCATCGGACTTACATGGTAATCTGCAAAAAGCACATTAGCATTGAGGTTGTGCCGGGTGGCATAAAAGCCCATGTTGTTACTGCGGTAGTAGTTCACCATCCAGCAGTAAGTATTGATAAGATAGGTGAAATTAGTTGTTCCCATTCCCTGAGAGTCCATGAAAAAACTCTGTTTTGCCGGTTGTTTGATACGGTGATAGGGAACATCGTTCCATTTGTTGGAGTTATCTCCGACCAGACCGTCGCCGTTGAAACCGTAATTGGGGTAGGCGGCAGGGGTATAATCACTCTGCCGTGCCGGAGCCAATACCCGTGAGGGACAATCCCAAAGGTTTTCAGTTGTATATTTCTGGATTATAAGAACCCGGTGAGGACGGTCCCGGTAATCCTGATACCAGTTGCGGGTACGGCGCGGCACCATGGTCTTGTAGTCATTGTTGTACTGTCCCAGAGCAAGACTGATCTGCTTGAGTTTATTGACACATGAAGCTGCTTTTCCCCGTTCCCTTGCCTGCTGCAGAGCAGGCAGAAGCATGGAGGCAAGAATGGCGATGATGGCAATTACGACCAGCAGTTCGATCAGCGTGAAAGCAATGGTTGTTCTGGGTGAATATTTCATGATTTTTACCCTCCTGTTATTGATTTTTCAACACTAAAGTTTCTTTCATTTCCAATTTTGCCGGAAGATATCGTAAAAGTTCAGTTTCTCCGGCACCTTTAAGACGGATGTCTTCGATAATATCCACAGCTGTACTGCCCAGTTCGTAAAAGGGCAGGGCAAATGTGGTCAGCCGTTCATCCCATGGAGCTTGTGAACAGTTGTCGCATCCGACGACTGAAATATCCTGCGGAACGCGGATATTCTGCCGTTCGAGAGCCTGGATACACCAGATGGCGATCTGATCATTCTGACACAGCAGTACTTCAGGCAGCCGTCTGCGCCGGATCAACGCCGCAAGAGTGTCGTAAACATTGCAGTAGTTGCTGCAGTTGCAGAGAAAATGATCCTGAGCAATGGAAAATCCGCATTCATTAAGGATCTTTTTCATCCGCAGACAGCGCGAGGCGGCTTCGTAGTTGACATAAGGGTTTTCTCCCGGAAGATTTTCCATGGGAAGCCACATGACAAGAGCTGTTTCCCTGATGCCGTTCTGCATGAACGAAGCGGCAAGTTTTTTCAAAGCAGGGCCGATGTCTGTAAGCACGCACCCGATATTTGAATTTTTACCGGGTGTGGCTGAAATCATCACCTGCGGGATACGGTTGTCGTTGAAAAGTTTTTTCAACGGCGGATCATCTGCGTAATTTCTTGCTCCCAGATGGATAGTGCCGTCCAGCCGGAGCGCGATATTTTCGAGAAAGTCATCGACTTCCTCCGGCGGAGCATCCGGCGGCGGAAGCTGGAGCATCAGCGTGGAAATATTTTTTTCTGCCGCCCGGTCGATGATGCCTGCGATGTAGGAGGTGATGAAACGGTTGTAGTCATCGATCCGGATATAGTCGGAAAAACGCCGCGGTATGATCACCCCGATATTGGGGAATGGGCTGCGGGATTTCCGCGCATCGGGCATGGCATAAAACTTGTAGGCACTGGTATATGCCGCCACTTTGCGCCGTTCAAGTTCGGCGTATGCTTTGGCAGCGGTGGAGCGGTCACACTTTACAGAATCGGCAAGGGTACGGAGCGAAGGCAGGCGGCAGCATTCCCCGATGTGGCTCCTGATCCGCTCGTGAAGCTGCTCCGCAAGCTGAAGATAAAGAGGCTCAGGCAAGCCGGGGTCCAGGAAAATATCTGAAAAATCCAGTTTATCAGCCATAGTGATACACCTCAAGTGATTATCTTTGTCTTTAGTATATCCTGAATGAAAGATGATTGCAAGACAAATTAAAGATTTTTCCTGATTAAAAAATAAAAATGGCTGTATTTAGCCAACCAATTTTATTTGTGCCTTGTTGTTTCCACCCCCCTTCCGGAAAGTTTAGAGATGAAATCCGGCAGATCATCCGGCACAAAGTTTCAGCATTAAATATTCCATATCTTTGACTTTTTTACCAGTCTGATGTATAGTATGCAAAAATCAACCCTGAGAAATGCCATGACGAATAAACACGATGAACGATATGATCTTGCTGTGATCGGTTCCGGACCGGCAGGTCTTGCCGGAGCCATAAGTGCCGCTTCTGCGGGAGCAAAAGTCATATTGCTGGAAAAAGAATCCCGTTCCGGAGGCAAGATCCCCATAAGCGGCGGCGGACGATGCAATCTGACCAATATCCTTGATGCAGAAAATATGGCAAGGAGTTTCGGGGATCAATGGCGTTTTCTGATCCCGGCTTTGCGGAGTTTTCCGCCGGAAAAACTCCGGGAGTTCTTTGACTCCCGCGATGTGGAAATCGAAGTTACTGACGGATTCCATTGCTTTCCCCGTTCCGGTAAAGCCGCACATATCGTGGAAACTCTCCTTAATGAATGTGATCTGCTGGGAGTCCGGCGGCAGAACAACTGCAAGGCAGATGAGATCATCTTTGAAAACGGCCGTATCGCCGGAGTCCGAGCCGGCGGCAGAAATATTTTTGCCAAAGCATTGCTTATTGCTTCCGGCGGCCGTTCTTACCCCCGTTACTGCGGCGGAACTTCAGGATATGAACTTGCCCGGCAGGCCGGACACCGCATAACGCCGCTTTTCCCGGCCATGACGGGAGTGCAATGTGTTGAGGAGTGGCCCAAACTTTGTGCCGGAATTTCTCTGCCCGATGCAGAGTGCCGCATAGATCTGCCAGGTATGAAAGAACGGTGCCGCGGCGAACTGATTTTTACCCACAGCGGGATTTCCGCATTCGCGGTGCTTGATCTTTCGGGCAGGATCGCTGAACTGCTGGCAGAACATGAGATCGTGCCTCTGAAAGTGAATTTTTTTGCCGGAACTTCAAAAGAGGAGTGGCTGCAGCGGTTTCAAATATGGCAGCAGCAGCACGGCACTTCAAATATCAGTAAACTGCTTGCTGATTTCATGCCGAAAAGATTGATACCATTTTTTCTGGAACAGGATTGCAGCGCAGCCAGATTTTCTGCCGCTGCCCGCAGGCAAACTGCAGAGCGTCTTTCGTCTTACACCTTGCATATCAACGCAGTTGAAGGGTGGGAAAAAGCCATGGTGACCCGCGGCGGTGTGGATATAAGTGAAGTTTTCCCCAAAACCATGGAAAGCCGTCTGTGTCCGGGACTTTACTTTGCCGGTGAAGTGCTTGCTCCGGCAGGGCCGTGCGGCGGATACAATATCCAATGGGCCTTCAGTTCCGGCTCTCTTGCCGGGACGAGTGCCGCGCAGCAGATGAAGTGATTTTACATTCACACCAGCATCATGGGTTGGGCGTAAAGCCGTTCCCATGTATCGGGTTCCCATGCCATAAGCCGCAGATAGCGGTGTTTCTGCCGTTCATTTTCCGGGACAGTAAAGGAAAATTCTCTGCCGGCGGAATCCATTATCACGCCGCAGCGGGAACATAATTGGAATACTCCTTCCCTGTTGCATCTGGCGGTAAGTGTCCGGCCGTCAAAGCTGATGTGATCAAAGGCATATCCGGTTCCAAGGATCGCACCGTAAAAGTTGCCGCTGCGGTAGGCTCTCAGACAGCTTTCCATGGAGCGTTCTTCGGCGAGGAGAATATTTCTTCCTTTCCATACTCTGCCTTTCATCAGGTGGTCCTGAACGAAAAATCCGAAACATTGACGACCGGTTCCAAGAACATAATCCCATTCTGTTTCTGCAGAATCATTATAGGTGCAGGCTGAATTGTGGTTGTATACTTCGATCCCCAGTACCCGTTGGTCGAAATCAAGAAATC
>JAFVRT010000144.1 GCA_017504125.1 Lentisphaeria bacterium | reverse complement strand
TACGCCGCATCATACTTGCAAAGCAAGTGCTTCATGTTTGCCGCAGGCAAACGCTTCATGCAGCAACGCTGCGCTTCACACGGCGGAGCCGTGCTTCATTCGATCAGCGTTCACGCTGATCGAGCTATTGGTTGTAATTGCCATCATCGCAATTCTTTCCGCTCTGCTGCTGCCTGCATTACAGCAAGCCAGAGAACGGGCCAAAGCCATCGGCTGCATGAATAATCTCAAAGAATGCGGCAGAGCATTGCAGAATTATTCTCTGGATTCCCAATACTATATTTCTTTCCAGAGTGTATACCCCAATGGTTCTGCATGGTCGAAATTTCTCTACCAGCAGAAATATCTGCAGGATCGTCCTTTCTCCTCCACAGACCCTCTGCCGAGAAATCCGGTATACGCCTGCCCTTCTCTGAAAGTCGTCAGAGCTCTCTGTACCTATGGACTCTCCCAGATCCCGGATAAAAACAAGGTATCAGGGGCAAGATTGTGGTTCACTCACACTTCCGACCCGCTGTTCCGTTCCAATCTTTCCAGCATATTCATGCTCGGCGACAGTGCAACAAAGGAAACCGGCACCATCACCCAGTATATCAATAACGGCATGATCTGGAACTACACCAAAGAAACCTGTCTGCATGAACGGCACAGCGGCCGATTCAATCTCTGGTTCGTAGACGGTCATGCCGCTGCTCACAGAGGATATGATATAAAAGGTATGGTGGATAAAGTCAACTGCCGGATCAAATCCGGATTCAAATTTTACAATGGCATGGGTGTGAGAGTCGTTTATTGATTTGCCATAAAATAAAATTCTGAGGTAAAAGTGAAACTGAAAACATTTCTGACATTTCTGTTTGCCGGAGCGGCATTGACTCTCTGTGCATTCAAAACATCCGACATAACGGTCAACGGCAAAAATTATTTCAAAGTAGAAAGCGACACACTCATACTTCACTTCAACAGCGAAGGCGGACGGGTCGATCGTATTTTCAGCAAAAAAAGCAAAAAAGAGTTTGTGGATGCCTCGTTCCGCGGAGCGTTTCATCAATATATCTGGAACCCGCCTTCAGGCTTTGACTTCTATTACCGCCGTCCGTTTTCCAAAACTGTCCACCCCGGCAAAGATACCATAACCGTCGAATACCGCGGGCATCATCAGGGCGGCGGATTGGATATGTTGATCGTCACCAAAAAATATACTCTGCGCAAAGGTTCTTCCATTCTGGATGTGGAGTTCGATTTTGAACACATGTTTGAAGCTATGGGGAAATCCATATACGGTTTTCATTTTCATAACGGTCTGACCTTGTCCGGAAGTAAAACGATCCGTTACATCCTTCCGGCAGAAAAAGGGATCATCGATTACGCCGGCGGTGCCGAAGAAGGCAATGAAACTGTCACGCCCTCCCGCGGCTGGATGGCAGCACTTTCAAAAGAGAATGACGGTTTTGCCCTCTCATTGCCGTTCCCGGAACTGAAGCACTTCATGCTCTGGGGCAAACATCCTCCCCGTACCACGGTGGAATGGCGTCTCAACCCTCAGGCTATTGCCAACGGCAGCCATTTTAAATATCGTGCTCAATTGATATTCTTCAAAGACCTCCCCGCCATTTCCGGAGCCGGTAATGGCGTTACCGGAGCATTGCTTCATAAGAAAGATGCCGCACCGGGAAATTCTGTACCGGTGGAAATAAAACTTTTCGCAGCACTCCCCGGCCAATACGATGCAGAACTGTTCTGCCGCGAAAACGGCAAAGGCAAGTGGATCCCGGTATTCCGCAAAAAAATCAACTCCCGGCGCAGTGATGCGGTGTTGTCTGTTTCCGGCACCGTCAGCCGCAAAAACGCCGGTCTTACCGAACTTGAAGCGGTGATCCGGCGCGACGGCAAAGAAGTCGCCCGCTTGAACTCAGCAGTTACCTTCGGCAAAGCAGACCGTGAAGGCAAAATAGATGTTCTTGAACCCAAGAAAGGTACTGAAATAAAGCGCGGGGATCTCACTTGTTTCACCCATCACACTCCTGATCCCGATGCCGTTCCCTGGGGCAAACCGCTCAAAGGCGGCCCGTTGAAGATCCTGGCCCTTACTCCGAATATCAACCAGGTCGGTGATCTTGCCGACCGTTTCGGCTGCAAC
>JAFVRT010000143.1 GCA_017504125.1 Lentisphaeria bacterium | reverse complement strand
GATTACAATAAAATGCCTGTAAATTCATTTAATAATTTTCACTTCGGCTGGCTGCCGGAAAAAAGCAAGCTGAAACGACCCTATTATCTTACTCTGGCCAATGCCCTTGAAGCGGATATCGTTTCCGGAAAACTGGCGGCAGGGACCCGGCTGCCGCCGCAGCGGGAACTGGCCGATTATCTGGATTTGAATTTTACCACCGTTACTCAAGCCTACAATTTGTGCCGGGAACGCAATCTGATATACGGACTGACCGGCAAGGGGACTTTTGTTTCTCCATTGCCGGGGAAGAATTTTCCACGGGATACCGGCAGAAACGGGGAGCTTATTGAACTCGGACTTGTCAAAGGTTTCGATCAATTGAAAACTCCGATCATCGAAGCCAGCGAAAATGTATTGAAAAAAGGATATATCGAAGAACTTTATTCTTATACTGAAGCGGCAGGACATCTGCATCAGCGGGCGGCTGGAGCTTTCTGGATGAAACAGATGGATGTTCATACCGACAGCGAACATACTGCAATATTTTCAGGTGCTCAGAATATCATCAGTGCGGCCTTGCTTTCGCTTTTCAAGATCGGTGATAAGATCGCTGTCGATGAATTTACTTATTCAAATCTGATAGGACTGGCAAGGCTTTCGCACATAAGACTGCTTCCGGTAAGGGGAGATGCGTACGGCATGTCGGCAGAAGAACTTGAACACTTGTGCCGGAAAGATGGGGTCAGCGGCATTTTTCTGATGCCGAACTGCGCCAATCCCACCACATGCACCATCCCGGAAAAACGCAAAGATGAACTGGCAGAGATCATAGCCCGCCATAAACTTATCTTGATCGAAGATGATAATACCGGTATTCCGATGCATTCCGGAAGGGAATATCACTCTATGTTTTCCAGGCTGCCGGAACAAACGATCTATATTTGCAATTCCACTATGGCTTTATGCACCGGATTGCGAGTCGCTTTTGCGGCGTTTCCTGAATCATTCAGAACATTGCTGCTGAATGCATTGTTTCACTTGAGCATCAAGACATCTTCGCTGGATGCGGAAATAATGACCGAACTTATTTTAAGCGGCAAAGCAGCCAAACTGCTTGAACAGAAAGCTGAGCTGGCCAAAGAGAGAAACCGTGTGTTTGACCGTTTTTTTCCCGGTGCCGTCATACCGGGAAGTCCGGCAGCATTTTTCCGTTGGCTCCCAATACCGAAACTGGTTGTGGATGAAATGGAAATCGAACGCCGTCTTTTGATGCAGAATGTCAATGTCTACTGCTCGTACCGTTTTTGCATGACATACAATGCAGCTAATTTCATGCGTCTTGCCGTGTCATCTCCACATAGTGTCGAGCAGTTGGAAAAAGGATGTGCGGTGATAAAAGAGTTTATCAGAAACTTTTCCCATCAGGAATAACGGAAATGACTTTCAAAAAACTGGTGTTTTTAAATAATTTGAGATTTTTTTTCTAATCTGACTTGAAAAGTGCAATTTATGCATGTATATTATGGAACAATCGAAGACGATGTCGTGAGATTGCAAGATGTAGTCCTGTGGTGTAATGGTAGCACAAGTGATTCTGGTTCACTTTGTTGAGGTTCGAATCCTTACAGGACTACCATTTTTTTTGCCCAGATACCGTGAAAACGAATCATTCCGTAATTTATTGAGTTTTTCTGCGAAAAATGAATTTTTCTCCGAAATACTCAGAAAAATTACTTTTTACAGCATTGAACATGCTGTAATGATTCTTTAGAGGAGGTTGCCTTCGCTTGCGCTCAGGCACGCCTTCGGCGGCGAATCCTTACAGGACTGCCATTTTTTTTGCCCAGATACCGTGAAAACGAATCATTCCGTAATTTATTGAGTTTTCCTGCGAAAAACAAGCAGGGGCAGGTAAAAAAGGCTTATGGGCCGACCCCAAATCCTGTAAATCCTTCTGTGTCCAGAAAAATGAAGAAAAAACACTGAAACATGGGATAGGGCTGGGCAGACAACCAATCGCTTTCCGGAAATCTTTTTCTTTGGGGAGTGCGGAAAAGAAAAATTTTTTATCGAAAAATCAATTTTTATCATTGAATATCAGAAAGATTATGATATATTAAAGATAATATCTTTATTGCACGCGCAATAAGAAAAGAGGAGCCTTTTTTATGGTAACCTGCAGACAGATTGCAGAAATGGTCGGAGTTTCGCGGCAGGCGGCGGCATCGGTTTTGAATGATGCCCCGGTATGTCTTGTTTCTCCGGAAAAAAAGAAGAAGATACTGCAGCTTGCCAGAGAACTTCACTATGTGCGCAGCAATGCCGCCCGGACTCTCGCCCGCGGCAAAAGCGGCATCATCGGGATCCTTACCGGAGGTCTGCATATCAGAAAGAATCAGCTCAATCTGATACTGCTGGATCATGAACTCCGTAAAGCAGGCTATCTGCCATGTATAGTCTACACAAGAAGTGAAGAACAGCATCTGGTAAACGGTATTCACG
>JAFVRT010000142.1 GCA_017504125.1 Lentisphaeria bacterium | reverse complement strand
CCGCGGGCATTTTTTATCTTGAATACCTTGCCGTCTTTACCGAGCATAGAGAAATTGGCATAGAGCCATCCGGGATTATTGAGTTTCCCGGAAAGTTTGAATTCCTTGCCGTCAGTTGTGAATGTACCGGAAACAGTTTTATTTCCGTCGCCGATCAATTTGTAATAGACCTTGGTTCCCTTGACTGGCTGAAACGCAGCTTTGGGATCATCTCTGCTCAGAAGCAATGCGGAAAAAGTGGCGGTTTCACCGATTTTCAGTTTCCAGTTTTTATCGCTTTTGAATTCAAACTTGTATTCAGCTGCTCCTGATATTGCAGCACAAAGCAGTAATGCTGAAAGAAAGATTTTTTTCATGAAGATACCTCGCAGAAACAGCGTTGTTATTCAAACCAGTAGATTTCGGTGGGGCCGCTTTCACCCATCTTGAAGTCTCTGGTGGTGAAGGGCAGAAAGAGAACCACCCAGTTGGTGTTGACGGAGCTGCTGATGACCGGGCCGACGATCCGGGCCTGTTTGTTGGTCTTTGCATCAATGACTTCTACTGCAAGTTTGCAGATACCGTTACGGGTTATCCGTTTGAAAAAGGGCAATTCGGGAATGACCAGAGAAAGGGTGACATCGGGGATCGGGATCGGGAGCGGAGGAGTACCGACCAGCAGCTGATTGTCTTCGGTAGCCAGAGCAGCGCAGATCGGACGCAGCACATATGCGGCTTCTTCTGCTTTGAGGGCGATGATCGCTCCGGATGCGGAAATATGCGACTCCAAAGCACCCTGAACATAGTTTTTGTCGACCTGAGTGGTCAGATTGGAGTAATCGATACGGACTTTTTCTCCGGCAAGAAGACGGAAATCCAATTTAGCTACTGAACGGTCAACTGCTGTGGAAATAAGCAGCTGTTCAATGGCATTTCTTCCGGTACGGGTGATCTTGGGATCAGCACAGCCGCTGAGCAGCATAATGACGGCTGCGGCAGACAAAAGGGAAGTTGTAAGTATTTTCTTCATTTTTTTACCTCATGTTTATTGTTTTTGGGGTTTATTGTGGAAATTTTATTTATTGTCGGAGTTCTTCAATCTTTCCACATCTGCTGCTGCATATGTGATGACATCGTTGAAGCGTTCCGCGTTTGAACTGTCGGCTTCCACCAGTTTGCGGTGAGCTTCTTCGACAGTTTCTGCCATGGTCAGCATGTCGGCTTTACCGGAAACAGCTTTGCCTTCAGCAACAACTCCTTCTGAAAAAGTGAAAAGCTCATCCACTCCGAGATCGGACAGGTTGCGCTTCAATGCTTCAGAGGCGTTGTAGATCTCAAAAGCAGTACCGTTGTCGGCTGCTTTCAGGGCTCCCATGGAAAGGACTCCCATGAATGTACTGTCCATAGCGGTACATTCTTTGAGATCCAATCTTATGGTTTTGTGTCCATCATTGCTGTTGACCAGCTCACGGATCGGAACCGCATATTCAAAATTGGCCCGGCCTACGGCAGTTATGACATAGACATCACCGACTTCGCCGATTTTAAGATCCTGTGCGTTCATATTGCGGAACTCCCTGAGTGAAAATTATTTGGCATCGATGACCGCTTTGATGCGGCGCACGCCCTGACTGGAACTTTCCTCTTTGAGAATGTGGAACTTTACCAGTTCTCCGGTACGGTTGGCATGAGGGCCGCCGCAAATTTCGCAGCTGACATCACCCATGGTGTAAACTTTGACCCGTTCTCCGTATTTATCTCCGAAAAGTCCCATGGCACCTTTGTTTCTGGCTGCTTCCAGATCCAGTTCTTCGCAGACGATCTCCAAGTCGCGGGCAATGGCATCATTGACCAGATCTTCCACGATCTTGAGCTGTTCCGGAGTAACTTTTTCCGGATGTGAGAAGTCAAAGCGCAGCCGTTCTGCAGTAATGTTGGAGCCACGCTGGCATACATGAGTTCCAAGAGTTTTGCGCAGGGCGGCCTGGAGCAAGTGAGTGGCGGTATGAAGTCTGGCAGTCTGTTCGGAAGCATCTGCCAGACCGCCTTTGAACTTCTGTTCGGCTCCGGCTCTGGAAAGTTCCTGATGTTTTTTGTAAGCAGCTTCATAACCTGCCATATCGACTTCAAAGTTCTGCTCTTTGGCCATTTCCACGGTCAATTCGATGGGGAATCCGTAAGTTTCAAAAAGGTTGAAAGCGTTTTTACCGGAAATGACTTTTTTGGTGATATGAGCAGGGACTCTGTCGATGAGTTTCTGGAATTCTTTGGTTCCTTTTTCCAGCGCGGAAGCGAACTGCTTTTCTTCTTTTTCCAGAGCTTCGAGGATTATCGTGCGGCGTTCAGCAAGTTCAGGATAGATATCTTTGAACATGGTGATCACAGCTTCGGCAACGGTGGCGCAGAAAGCACTTTCGATACCAAGTTTTTTACCTTCACGCACGGCGCGGCGGATCAGACGGCGCAAAACATAGGCCTGATCGGTACGGCCGGGGGTGATGCCATCACCGATGATGAAACAGGATGCGCGCAAGTGGTCGGCGATGATGCGTTCAGACGAGGTGCGTTCAGCAGGATCGATCCATTCTGCACCGCGGACGGAATCAAGTGCGGCAAAAATGGGGGCGAATATTTCAGTTTCGTAGCAGCTTTTCTTACCCTGAAGCACAGCTGTGATGCGTTCAAGGCCCATGCCGGTGTCGACATTGCGCTGTGAAAGGGGTTCATATTTGCCTTCGGCATTTTTGTTGTACTGCATAAAAACATCGTTCCAGATCTCGACCCAGCGTTTATCTTCGGGATCGAATTTTTCCGGAGCCGGCAGGGGACCTGTCCAGTAGAACATTTCAGTATCGGGACCGCAGGGACCGGTAACACCGGCGGGACCCCACCAGTTGTCTTTTTTGGGCAGTTTGGCGATCCGTTCTTCGGCAACACCGAGGGAACGCCAGAGCTGGAATGCCTGATCGTCGAAGGGACAATCTTCATCACCGGCAAACACGGTGAAGCCCAGCATATTCAGAGGCAGATTGAGATTTTCGGCTCCGGTGAGAAATTCAAAACTGAAACGGATAGCTTCTTCTTTGAAGTAATCGCCGAGAGACCAGTTGCCCAGCATTTCGAAGAAGGTGAGATGTACTGCATCGCCCACTTCGTCGATATCGCCGGTACGGACGCATTTCTGATAGTCGGTAAGACGGGTGCCGGAAGGATGTTTTGCTCCCTGAAGATAGGGAACGAGGGGATGCATACCGGCGGTAGTGAAAAGACATGTGGGATCATTTTCGGGGATCAGAGATGCGCTGCGGATCTCTGCATGACCTTTGCTTTTGAAAAACTCAATATAACGGCGGCGTATTTCTTCGGCCTTCATTTTTTGTAACTCTCCTTACAAAAGTGGATAAAGGGAAAATTTTTTGATCTCCCAGGTATAAAGCTGACATCTTTATAAAATACACCTTAATAGTCATTTTTACAAGATATCAGATGTTAAAATAGTGGCAAAATCAGTAAAAAATTTACGGAGGAACCAGACTTTTCTGAGTCCTCCGCAGTTGTCAGAAGCCGTTTCTGTCAGAGTTCTTCGAGTCTGATATCGTCGAACCATGCGGTTCCTGTGGCATTGAGGAGCAGAGCCCGCATATAAGGGATAATCTTGGGCTGCAGACCGGTTTTGGGGCCGGTGGTGAATTCAAAGGACTGCCATGTCCACGGAGTTGTTCCAATCAGGAAATTGTGATTGGGGAACCAGCGGTTGGCATCGTCCCAGAGGTTGAGGGCCGCTCCGCCGCCCCGCTTGGTCGGAACTACATTTTCCAGTTTGACATAGTAGGAAATACGGTAGCGGGTGGAGGGCTTGAGATTGCACAGTTTTTTGTAAAGATAATTGGTGGCACCGCCGCCTCGTGGTGTGGTTATTGTGAGCTTGAGCGAGGCGGGGGCTGAAACGAATACTTTTTTGTCGAGCGAGGCGATCTGAGTTCTTTCACCGATCCAGCCGCCGACCCAATTGTTTTTCTCCCAGATACCGAAGTAGCGGCCGGCACGGGTGGTGGTAATGGAAAGATTGCCGTTGGGAACGATGTTTTTGTCCTCTTTGAAAGAAAGTGAACCGAAGTTTTCCAGATCATGGAACCCTTTGGCAAAGGGACTCCACAGATAAAGAGTTTCGTAACCGTCGCCGCGCTGCACGATACGGTTGCGGGCAAAGTTGACGGGGAATTCATCTTTCAGACCGGGGAGATTTTTCAGCGGAATGATAAGTTCCGCGGTCCAGGAACCGTTTTGTTTGGCGACGATCGCTTCAGTTCCGGAATTCCACTTGGTGTCGTGTTGGGCTTTGGTGCCGAACTTGTTGAATTTGGTGTCGGTGATTGAGCCTTCGGAATTGACTATGATCTGATAGTAGAGTTTGCGGTCAGCAGAAGGATTGATGAAAAGTTCGACCGAGTTGTCTTTCCATATCTCCGGATCATCGAAATTCCGATTGATGGCTGCAACGGTTGACATGGCAGGTTCAAAGCAGGTATATTTTACATGCAGATCGGTGGCGGTCTTCCATGTTTGCACCTGAGTTTTTACTGTCTTGAGGGCAGCTTTTTTCGGGTTGCGGAATGGGATGAGTTCGACTGCCGTACCAGGGGTTCCGGAGCAGTAAGTTTTCAACCCCCGGACGGCCATATTGTTCTTTTTGTATTTTTCCGCTGCGACGAGGATGTGGTCATAAAGTTCACGCTTGACCAGCGCGATACGACGGGCTTCGAGAGAATTTTTGGGAACCATTGATGCCGCTTTTTTGAGATCGGCAGCCATGGAGGCAAGTTCTGCCGGAGAATACACTTTGTTCCAGAGATCGTAGTCAGACGGAGGTGATCCCATGGGGCCGAGAGGAGTATCGACCCGGCGGCCGGCGACCTTGAGTACCCAGAGTTCCTCCAGTCTTTCATAATATTTTTTCATCACAGGTGCTGCTTTGCCGAACATCAGAGTGTAATGTTCATCAAGCGTCTTTTTGATATCAGTTTTATTGTCCCATGAAACTTTGGAAATTATGTAATAATTGAGGTAGTTGAAGAAGAAACGGTCGCTTTCGGATTCTGCGAACATGCCGAAGATCCAGGGGGAAATATCCTGATAATATTTGCCGCAGTAGTTGGGACTCATCTGGGGAATTCCGGGCATCTGGAGAGTGGCGACTTTGTTGACATAGTTCCACACCCAGACCTTGCGGTTGAGTTTTTTGACCCATGCTTTGATTTCAGCATTTTCTTTTTCAAGAGCTTGGGGATCGGCGGCGACCCAGGGGCCGCTTTCAGCGACCATGACCAGCACATTGTCGGGAATGGGGAAACCGGGGACTCTGCGGTAGGGCCGGTAGGCCATCTGGGTGAGGTATCCCTTGATGCCTTCTTTTTTGAGCCGGTTGGCAAAGTCAACGGTATAACCCCAGATCAATTCGGTCGCGTAATGAGTATCGCCTTTTTTGTAGGCTTTCTGGCATTTGCTGCAGCGGCATCCGCTGAAACTGTCCTGAGGCATGATATCCACATAGATGCCTTCGCGGGTATTGAAGCTCCAGGCGTAGCCTTTGCCGCGGGGAGCAGGTATCTTGCGTTTTGAGGCGGGTTCGCCCTTCAGATAGGAGCGGACATCTTTGTACATTTCCTCAATGACACCGCTGGAGTAGCAGAGCTGGCCGCTGTGGTTGAGTGAAGGATCATTGTGGCGGTTTCCGTTTGCAAGCAGAGCAAAATATTCCGGATTGGTTTTGCCGAAACGCTTGACATACTGGAATCCGTTGGTTCCGTGGCAGCAGGGGATTGATTCAGTTTCCAGACGGAGCCGGTAACTGTTGAGCGTTTTGGCCGGATTGATAGTGGCAGAGGGGTTTTTCCCTTCAAAATATGTTCCGTCCCAAAAAGTTGAAACTTTGCGCTGGACGAAGTCGGGACGGTCGTAAATATCGACCGGCGGTATGGCGATGGATTTTTTGCGGGGCATAACAGTTCCCAGTTCACCGGGGAAATACATCCGTACTCCGGCGAAACGCTCTGCGAAATCATAAACGCCGAAAAGCACTCCGCGCTCGTACATTTGGGACCAGACACCGCCCTTATTGATAGCCTTTTCCGGATCCGCCTTGGGGTCTTCGGTTCCGGCGATGAAGATCCTGCCGGGGAGGCTTCTGATGAAATAGGAATCGCGGACAAGCTGCTTGCGGTTGAAATTGGCCACGAGGGACAATTCATTGAATCCGAGAATAATGGCATTTTTGCCTTTGACCGGAACTGCGCTTATCTGAACTTTTTTGCCCAGAACTCCGGAAAGAAGATACTGCAGTTCTCCGGCGGCGAACTGCAGAATTTTTGAGGATTTGGCAGGTAATACGATCACCGTATTGTCTGCCGTCATGGTCATGATAGCTTTATTGCCGATATTGATTGTCCGGTCGGGACGATTTTCCATACCGATCACCCGTTGGGCTGCTGCTGAAGTTATCAGGACCAGCACAAACAATGCAGAAATGAATTTTTTCATATATCCTCCTTAAAATAAAACAATTGTCTGCTAATATATCACTAATAGCCGCAGATGTCAAGAAAAAGAACTGGGATAGATTACAAACAATAAAAAATGCCCTGCAGACCGTTGATGATCCGCAAGGCATTGAACAGTTGGAAAAATTTACTTGATTTCTTCCAGTTTGATTTCGTCGAACCAGGCTTCACCTGCGAATTGCCACACCCAGAAACTGATGTTTTTGCAGGGGCTGCCTTTTCCGGTATCGGCGGGAGTCTGGAACTCAAATGTCAATCTGTGCCACGGATTGGTCCCTACGACATTGGGATTGGGGAGTGAAAGATTTTTGCCGATCTTGTTGAAGTGGATATAAGCACCTGCACCGCGGCTGCCGTTGATGTTTTGGGTTTTGACAAAGTACGACAAACGGTATTTTTTGTCGGGTTTGAGTTCCGGAATATTAAAGGACATTCCCATCAGGCCTTTGTCGACATTTTTCATGTATACACTCTGACCGCCGGAAATAAATACCCGTTTATCGAATTTTATGACCTGCTGTTTTTTCTTTGTTCCCCACCAGTT
>JAFVRT010000141.1 GCA_017504125.1 Lentisphaeria bacterium | reverse complement strand
GGTGGACAATCCCGCTGTTTCTGTCATGTAAAAGATGTGATCCGAGCTCTGATCGCGCTGATCGATGATGACCGTACTTATGGAGAAGTCTATAACATCGGCTCACAGCGTCTGGTAACGATCCGGGAGCTTGCTGAACTGGTGATCGCCCGTACCGGAAGTTCTTCAAAAATCACCGTGATCCCCTATGAAAAGGCCTATTCCAAAGGATTTGAGGATATGCGCCGCCGGATGCCTGACACATCAAAGATCAATGCACTCAATAATTGGAGTCCGGAAAAATCTTTGGAAGAAATCATTGACGATGTAGCGGAATCATTGAAAAAATGAGTAAAATGGAATGGGTAAAGCTGCTTTCGCCCCGGCGTCTTGGCAGTGATGCACCGGGAAGTTATTCTTTTGAACGCTCCCCTTTTCAGCGTGATTTTGACCGGGTGATATTTTCCGGAGCATTCCGCAGACTCCAGAATAAAACTCAGGTATTCCCCCTGGTGCAAGAGGATTATGTACGGACACGCCTGACTCACAGTCTGGAAACCAGTTCCATCGGCCGTTCTCTGGGAACAGCGGCGGGAGCATTCTTAAAGAAAAATTACGATCTGGGAGAAACGCAGATCTCCGATGTGGGAGCTATAGTAGCTACTGCGGCCTTGAGCCATGATATTGGTAATCCGCCCCTCGGACATGCGGGCGAAGAAGCTATCCGTTACTGGTTTGCCACTTCTCAGGTGGCAAAGGCAATGTATGATGAGCTTACTCCTGACCAGATAAAAGACTTTGAGTTATATGAAGGCAACGCGCAGGGATTCCGGGTGCTGAGTGTGCTTGAGATGCCGGATCAGAAAGGCGGTATGCAGCTTACTTGTGCAACCCTGGGAGCCTTTGCCAAATACCCCGGCACTTCCAATCCGGTAGTCCGTCAACCGGGAGTAGCAGGCAAAAAGTTCAATTTTTTCCATTCAGAGAAAGAACTTTTTGCCGAAGTCGCCCATAACTGCGGACTTTACGAATACGCCCCCTATTCCTACGCCCGTCATCCGTTGGCCTATCTGGTGGAAGCGGCCGACGATATCGCTTATCTTATAGTGGATTTCGAAGACGGAGCCAGACTTGGAATGATTGCTCAGGATGAAGTGGAAAGCCGTTATCTGTCGCTTCTTGATGATCCTGATACGGCCTCTCATTTGAAAGACATTGCCAATCCTGTGCGCCGTACGGAATATTTGCGCGCATTGGTCATAGGTTCGCTTGTCCGTGGAGTTACACAAATATTCATTGAACGCTGCGACGAGCTGCTCAACGGAGCACCCGGCATGCCGCTTACAGAAATGCTTCCTTGCGCTCCGCAGCTTGCGGAACTGCGTAAACGCAGCGTGGAGTTGATCTATAACAACCGTAAAGTGGCCGAGATCATCGGTTCCGGTTTTGAAATGGTTTCCGGTATGCTGGATATATTTGTCCCTTGTGTCAACGAACTGGCGGCGGAAAAACTTAAAAAGGGCAAAGCCTCCTACCGTTCCCGTCGTTTGGGGGCCATATTGACAGATGTCAGTACCTGTCTGGAGTCGCCGGAATGGTGTAACGATCCCTACGCCCGGCTGCTGACGGTCATGGATTTCATATCAGGCATGACAGACTCCTACGCCGTTTCCATTTACCGCAAACTCAAAGGCATTGCTCTGTAAATATTTGGTATTAAATCACTGCTTCTTCATAAAACGGTTCTTTGGGGTTTTGATTCATCTCCGTTTTACACCTTGTCAGGAAGTCCGTTGTTTTTGGGGAAGGGGAACCGCCAAAACGGAAGAATGGAATGGCATTATACGACTGGTACTGCCGCATTGTTTTTGTACAAGACCCATAAAAGTTATCCCCACGCTGTCAACCGCGGCAGGCGCAGGATCATAAAAGCCGGAGATACTTTTTACTGCATGGCTTACCGGCAGTATTTCGACCCGAATCAGGGATATTATCTGAATAAGCAGGGCAAAAAATTCGTGATGTATGCCGATTTTTACACGCCGTTTTCCGGCAAGACGATCATTCTGCCGGCAGATACGGTTATTGTGTGCTGAAATTTCCGGAACCACTCAGGAAGTGAGCGGAGGTAAAACTATTGCTCCGGAAATCTGACAGGGAGTGCAGCTGATTGCCGCGCTCCCTGCCGGTACGGTAAACCGCCAGCCGCAGCAGAATTATTTTTCCGGCAGCTCGATCCCCAGTTTTTTACAAGCGGCAGTCCACCTTTCTTTCATAGCAGGGGAGTCGATTTCAGGGAGCCAGCCAAGGGAAAGATAGGTCTTCAAAGCAGGCAGTCTGAAGTCATCAGTTGTCAGATAAGCCCTGCTGTATCCTGCTTTATGGAAACGCTCTGCGACCGCGATGCATGCGATGGTGCTGAGGTGCATCCCCCGGAATTCCGGATCAACCGCCACCCAGCCCATTTCTGCGCCCATAGCCTCACCGCCGGTGCGGAGCTTGTTGGCCATTGCGGAAGCCGCGATACGGCCGGAATTTTTTTCTTCGATAAAGAAAATTCCTTCATCAAGTGCCCCGGCAACGATTTTTTGCACGATCTCCATGTTCCATTGTTCAAATCCGGCAGCATGCATCAATTTGATGTATTGTTCTTCATCTCCCGGCTTGAATGGCCGCAGCATAAAACCTTCCGGAATTTTCGGAACAGTACTCTGCCGGATGTGTTCTTCATCGAGAGTCATCCGTAATTGCCGGTATGGCGGAAGATCTGCCGAAATAAGCCATTCAGACAATTCGCTTCTCAATTTCTGCGGATCAGCCATTTTTTCCGGGAATGCTGATTCGCAGAAAGATAACAAAGCCCTGCCTGCCTGTGATCCGGGATATTTTTCAGCCAATGTCTGTGCTGCTTTGAGGGCATCGGAAATAACATTCAGATTCCGCAGCAGCAGTCGTACCTGATCCTGAACCGCAAGTTGCGATTCTTTGTCAGTAATATACGGATACAATTTCACCCCTTCCAATGCCGAGATCAATAACGGAACTCCGTTGTTGCTCCATGCCCGGTCGAGGTCGTTCATAATGAGAGAAAATTTCCGGGTTTCCTTTTCGTTTTGCTGTTCAGGGAAGATCTTATGCGGATCAATGTGCTGCTGGGAAAAGTTGTCATAACGGTATTTTTCTCTGATGTTTTTATCGCGGAAATCGGGGATATCCACGGGGATACCTCCTGAATATTCACTTTTGACCGCCATTATGCCGGTGAGAGTAACATCACATGCGGTATAAATGTCCCAGTAAATGGGGGTTCCGTTGTAAAATGCATTGGCAAAATTATAAAGGATCCAGAAATCTCCGCCGCCATGCCCGGCTTTTTCTGCCAGTTTGGTCAATTCATTGTGCTCAGGAGTTAATTTTATCTTCAACCCGCTGCCGGATTGTCCGAGAGAAATTTGCGGAGTTTTTTCTGTCAGATCCACAAATGCCCTGGTTCCCCAAATCCGCCTTTTGTGAGAGTCAGAAGTTGATGCCCCCACGAGATTGCGGATCACTCCGCCGTTGTTCATCACCACGAAAGAGGGTTTCATAGAACCCATTTCACTGTCTGGCAGATAACCGGGAAGTGTTTTATTGCTTACCGGAGCAGTAACTTTGACCGGACGGGTTCCGGTTATTTCCATCGCTGCACCGAGAGAGTGGGTGCAATAGTAGTGGAAATTCAACCAGGAACGCCAGGCATGAGCAGTATTCCCCGGCAGAATTGGATCGCCGTGTAAATAGGAATAACTCAGGGCACGGCATTCGTGTACATAATCAAATTCCGCGTATGAAAGTTCTCCGAAAACACCTTCCTGCCAGAGTTTTTTGACAAAATGATCGGTGTAATTTTCGGCAAGGGAATAGATCTTGCCGCTTTTTTCTACCGCTTCGACCAGAGCTGCGCCCTCTGCAGGAGTGAAAAATGCCGCTACTTCACTGATGACATGTTTCCCGGCGTTGAGGGCTTTGATGGAATCTTTTGCATGATTGAAAAAGAATGTGGCAACCAGTATCACATCAAGATCCTGTTTGAGAAATTCATCCTCATCACAGGTCGTAAAGGCTTCAGGACATAGTTTGCTGAATTCGCTGCACATGGTTTTGTTCAGATCGCATCCGGCCGCTATTTCATAATTCAGCTCTTTACATTGCTCGATGAAAGCGCGCCCCCGTCCAAGTCCCCAGATACCGAGGCGGATCTTTTTTTTACCGGAAAATAAATTTTCCATTTTATTCTCCAATTTACGACATCAGTTTTTAAGGCTTTGGAGCGGAGCAGGTATGCGTCCGCCGCGTTTGATCATAATTTCCGGAGAGAATCGGGAAACCGGTATCACCGGGGCTTCGCCGAGAAGTCCGCCGAAACATATCATATCTCCGGCTTTTCCTGCCGGAATGAGTCGTACTGCAGTAGTTTTGGTATTTACTACGCCGATAGCGATCTCGTCGGCAATGATTCCGGAAATGACCGCTTCATCAATATCGCCCGGAATGGCGATCATATCCAGTCCCACCGAACATACTGCAGTCATCGCTTCAAGTTTTTCCAACGAAAGAGCTCCGCATCCGGCAGCTTCGATCATTCCGGCATCTTCGGAAACCGGAATGAATGCACCGGAAAGACCTCCGACATGACTGGAAGCCATCACGCCGCCCTTTTTCACAGCATCATTGAGCATGGCGAGCGCGGCAGTCGTGCCGGGACAGCCGCATTTTTCCAAGCCGATGGACTCCAGAATATATGCGACGGAATCTCCGATCGCCGGAGTGGGGGCGAGAGAAAGGTCGACGATACCGAAAGGAACATTGAGTCTTTCACTGGCAAGTTTTGCCACAAGTTGTCCGACCCGCGTGATCTTGAATGCGGTTCTTTTGATAGTTTCTGCGATCTCTGTAAGATTACATTCATTTCCGGCACGGCGGATTGCGGAAGCTACCACTCCGGGGCCTGAAACACCTACATTGATGACCGTTTCCGGTTCGCCCATGCCGTGAAAAGCTCCGGCCATGAAGGGATTGTCTTCCGGGACATTGGCAAAAACCACCAGTTTGGCACAGCCGATGGCAGAATTTTCTTTTGTCAGGTCGGCAGTTTCCCGGATCACCTTTCCCATCAGAGCCACAGCATCCATATTGATACCGGCTTTGGTGGATGCCACATTTACAGATGAACAGAGTCTTTCTGTCGTGGCGAGAGCTTCCGGAATGGCGGAAATAAGTGTGCGGCTGCCGTTGGAGAAACCTTTTTGCACCAATGCACTGTAACCGCCGATGAAGTTGATGCCCAGTTCACCTGCCGCCCGGTCGAGGGTACGGGCGATATTGAGCGCACCATCTCTGGAAACTCCGCCGCACATCAAAGCCACAGGAGTAACAGAAACCCGTTTATTGATGATGGGGATCCCATATTCTTTTTCGATGTCCATTCCGGTCTGCACCAGATTACCGGCATGGAACATTATCTTGTCGTAAATTTTTGTACAGAGTCGTTTTTCATCATCACACTGACAATCAAAGAGTGAGATACCCATGGTGATAGTGCGGATATCCAGACACTCCTCTCTTATCATATTGATAGTTTCAAAAATATCATTGCTTGCAAGCATGGTATATTTTCCTTTCAGATCCGGTGCATGGCATTGAAAATATCTTCATGCATAGTGCGGATTTCCAGCGAATTGGCTTTGCCCAACTCGCTCATGCGGTCAACGAATACGGAAAATGGAGCAGAGATCTTGTCGATTTCCACCACCATTATCATGGAAAAGTACTCCTGAAGCACGGTCTGGGAAATATCCACGATATTGACATCAAACTCGGCGCAGACGCAGCTGGCTTTGGCGATGATGCCTATGGCATCGCATCCGGTGACACTGATTACAGCTTTCATAAAAAAACATCCTTTCGGGTAAAATTTGTTCACCGTAAAATATATCACGCTCATCTGCCATTTGCAAGGTGATTTTCAAGGTAATGCAGTTAATTCTGCGGTAAAATGGCCAATACCGGAATCAATAAAAGTTTTATCATATACTTGGGTGTCGCTTTATATTGAAATGGCTCTGTTACATGATTTTTTTCAAAAAATCTTACAAGAATTTGCAAATATTTTTATGCATGCTATATTATAGTATCCTGACTTCATTTCTTATTTATTCTCAGTTTATCATCTTTACTTCAAAGGAGTTAATGTATGATCGGCAAAAAAATATATACCATCGCAGCCATCATCACAGCCGTCATTGCAGCGGCAGTCATCCTCTTCAGTGTTTTCCTGTTCTGGCTGGGGCAGGTAAAGAGTCTCTCTGAGCCCAGCCGGGTTTTTACCGATCCTGCCACCGGAAAAACCGTTATTGAACTGAATGTGGGATCGGATCGCAAATTCAATCGTGATTTTATAAAAAAATATCCGGAGATACTCCGGAAAAAGTATGCCTCCGTCTATAAGGCTGATCCGGCAAAATACGGCAGGTTTAACTGGGAAAATGTTGAACTCCGTCTGAAAACCTTTCAAGGTTTCAGTCACAGGATCGTTGACAGCGGAAAATTTGAACCTCATTTGTACGGTACCGGAAACCGGCTGGGCAAAGCGTTTGCTCTGATAAAAGGCGGAAAAATGATAGAACGCAAGGTTGACGGATCCTACTGGCGCATCCGTTACAAATCAGCTCCCGATGTGATTTGGAGCACTCATCTTCACACGGCAGATTATATCGAAAGCACTCTTTTTTATCCCTTGGATAAATATATCAATGATATGCCCCCGGCAGAGCGCGAAAAACTTTTCCGTCAACTCCTGCCCTCAAAGATCAGAACTCTTGTTTACTGCTCCCGTTCCGGCAGTGAACCGGAGCAATACTGGGCACTTCCCTGCGGCATTCGCTGCCAGATGGTGGCTTATGATCCGAAAGTCTTCCGGCGATACAACATTCCCCTTCCCACGGCGGATTGGACCTGGGAGGATATGCTCGACATATGCCGGCAGCTCAGGGAGAAGGATGTTGCTGATCCCGCGTTCCGGGGGGATCGCCTCAGCGAAGATCTTTGCGCATTCACCCGCGCCGCGGGGGGAAAAGTCGTGGAATATGACAAATCCACCGGCAATGTGCGCTGGAATCTTGACTCAGAAGCCTTCCGGAAGGCCTTGACCTTTTATTTCAAACTCTGTGAACGCAGAAAAAACAGCGGCGGAAGTAAATACTACATGATAAGCGATGAACGTTCCGCTCTTTATATCATTCACGGTAATGAATATGATCTTCTTTCCCAAAATGTTTCCTCCAATCTGTCGGTTGTGCCATTGCCCTTCGGCCCCCCGGATCCCAATGGAGTCCGTCATCGGGGCACCGGGATCACATCTTTTACTGCCGGTATCAGTTCTCTTATCAAAAATCCCGTTGTCCGGGATGCCGCCTGGGAGTACATCCTTTACAACAGCAGCCAAATCATTGCCGGCGAGTCTGTGCGGAGTCAGAAAAGAGCATCTGAAGAACAGCGCAAGATCGTTGACAGAATCCTGAAATCGGGCAGAATGATCGAAGTATTTCCCCGCAAAGAGGAAGCTCTTGTGGAGCTGCATTTTGTATTAGCCGGTCATTCCAGATATATCCTTGACCCTGAAAAAGATTGCGGCCGTGTCAGCGAAAGGCTCCGTCGTCATGTTGAAAAGTCCACTTCTCGTCTGAATCGCCGGAAATAACACATCTTTTTAATTTGTGCCATTCTATGAAACAATATATCAATTAACGCGTTGTGGTTAAATTATTCTCTTGCGTATTTCCGCTTGAAAAATGGTATTGCAACTGGTATATTCTGGGATTGCAAAAAGG
>JAFVRT010000140.1 GCA_017504125.1 Lentisphaeria bacterium | reverse complement strand
GAATTTATACAGCGTCCGGCGGCAATCGCTCCCCGCACCTGACGGGGGAGCAATGCTCCGAAAGGTGTTTCCCATGCGGGGGCAGGGGTGCGCCATTCGGCGGCCACTCCGACGGAATCAGGTACATACACTCCGGCCTTGCCGGTTACTATTTCCGCCAACGCATCGATACGGGCGATCTTGCGGAGCTGGGGCATGGTCGGCAGATGTACCGGATAATTTATTTTGCGTTCTTCCGGAGTCATGGCATCGTACCAGGCGCGCATGATCTCATATTGACGGCGGAGAAACAATTGAAGTTCCTCCGCGCTCAAAACCTGCGGAAGTTTTTCGGAAGAACCGGTTCCTTTGAGGGATTGGATATGAAGATCGCCGGTAAAATGGAAGGTGTTGCGTCTGGCTGCATTGAGTTCCATTACCCACGGAGTCTGGTAATTTTCTTCAGAGAACACTTTTGCTCCCGCCATGCGCAGCACAAAAGCTCCGCCGGTGGCATCGATGAAACAATCTGCCGAAATTTTTTCTTTTTCGCTTCCGCAGAAGATCTCTATTTCCCGGATCCGGTTTCCCTGATCGCAGAAAACTCCTGTAACGGTAGTTTCCAGCAGCAGTTCCGCTCCGGATTCCCGGAGCATTTTTTCCAGAGTCAGCATGTATCCTGCCGGTGAAAAGCAGCAGAGGTAACTTTTTCTTTCATTGCCGCAATTACCATTTGCGGGACCTCCCCACTTTTCTGTGAGCGAAAATGGGCCGTATTCCTGACAGCGTATCAGGAGTTCTTCTGTGATCGAAGACATCACTACCCGGTCGTGATCGTCTGAAATGGGCAGATAGATGTAGACCAGTCCTGAAGTTGCAAGGCCGCCGGGGACACATTGTTTTTCGATGATGAGCACTTTTTTGTTCCGGCGCGCTGCCGCCAGAGCAGCTGCGGCTCCGGCTATGCCGCCGCCGCACACGACGATATCGTAATGTTTCATTTTTGTTTTGATCCTGAATTTCCGACTGAATTATTGTTTTCAGACTTTAATATAGTATTCATTCGAGGTAAATGCAATATGACAAAATGTTGTAATATTTTTAAAAACTGTTGTTTTATTTTTATTTCAACTACATGCGGTTTGGCGTGAATCTGAATTTGAGAATATCGCAAAAAATTCAAGGGGGGGATATTTTACGGGATTTTTTTCAAGGAACTCTTGACATTGCGTGAAACATGTATTATATTATTTGAAAGGTTGCGGGTGTAGCAAAACGGTCATGCTCCAGCTTCCCAAGCTGGCGACGCCGGTTCGACTCCGGTCACCCGCTCCATTTTTTTTGTCCGGAAAAAGTGGAGGTGAAATTATGAAGTTATTGTTTGTTTCAAGTTTGCTGTGTGCATTTTTTCTTGCCGGATGTGCTTCAAAGCCGCTGCCTTCAGAAGATATCGAAGCTCCCCGTTTTTACTCCACTCTGATAAATGTGCTCAAAGATCCGGATATCCCCGCCAACAGCCGGGAAAAATACGAAGCTGCAAAGAAACTTATCAAAAAGGTCGATTTCACCTTTACCCGCGAAACCAAGACCATAAATGAATTTTTTGCTCCGGGCGATGCCATCATCGACTTTCCCGAAGCTCAGGACCGCCGTATCAGTTTCAATTATCAGTACCGCAATCATTATGTGCGTCTGACCTTTTTTACATTCCGCAACTTTGTTGTCCGGGTGGATGTTATTGAAAAATGAGTGATGCTGAATTCATGGCGGCCGCCATGGAGGAAGCCGCCGCCGCTGCCGCTGCCGGAGAAGTCCCCGTGGGGGCAGTCGCCGTCCGCGACGGGGTCATCGCAGCCCGCGGACGCAACTGTGTGGAGTCACGCGGTGCCGTCGACGGCCACGCCGAATTTGAACTTATGCGCAACCTCTGTGAAGCGACCGGCGACTGGAGATTGGAAGATTACGACATCTATGTTACCAAAGAACCCTGTTTCATGTGTACCGGTATGCTGATAAACGCCCGTGCAAGGCGTATAATCTGCGGATTTTCCGATCCGGCGGCAGGCGGCTGCGGCGGAAGTCTGGATCTGTGCGCCCATGAGGGTAATTTATGGCATCCTGAAGTGATTTCCGGGGTTTGCGCCGAAGAAACTTTAGCTCAATTCCGTGCTTTTTTCAAAGAAGTTCGTAAAAAAAATAAAAAACGCCCTTGAAAAATTGCTTTTGCCGGGTTATAGTATGCACCGTGAAACTATGACAAACTGAGGCTGTCGGTCAATGTGATCGGCCTTGCAGTGTCAGTCGGCAGAAGGGGTGATTTATGAGCAAGAGAAACAACAGATTTACGCTGGTTGAATTACTGGTGGTAATTTGCATCGCCTCGCTTCTCATGGGAGTCGTGCTTCCTGCTTTCAACCGCATGGTCACAGGCAGTGCCGTCGACCGCCTCGCTTCAAATTTGAAACTCCGCCTCGAACGCGCCCAATCCCACGCCGCCAGTTCCCGCCGTCATGTGGCTGTCGTTCTGCCTCACGGAGATGTTTCCGGCTGGAGCAGTGATGAAGTGGTCCGGAAAAAATTGAAAAATGCTGCGTTGGGCGGGAGTCGTATATGCTATGTCGACGAGGTGAGTACAGATGATTATTCTTCTGTATTCAGCCGCTGGGTTCCCGATGAGGACTGGAACACTCCTGAACGGGGAGCTGTTGTCATTGCTCTCTGCAGTGATGATCCGGTTGATGATGATGGGGTTTTGAAAACTGCTACTGTCAATCATATCAGCCATAACGGTGATGCAAGCGTTAATATTCTCAATGGCACAGGCAAAGGCAAGCCGCTGAAAAAGATCAACGGTATCAGATTCAAGGACGGAGATGAGTCTGATTCAGGAAATGATACAGAAGATGCTGGAATCGTTTTTTCTTCAAAAGGCGGCATACGCAGTACCGCTGATGTTTATATTGTTATCGCAGAAGCCATGCTCAATGGTGGCAAAGTTATTTTCCCCGGAGGACAGATCAATAATTTCCGGGTTCTCAAGATCAACCGTCTGACCGGAAAAGTGGAGTATCACAGATGATGAAAAAGTATTGTTTCAATATGATTGAGATCATCCTTGCGATTTCTATCATTGCCATCGGCATTTCCAGCGTTATGGTGCTTTTTACTTCCGGAGTCCGGGCCGGTAATGCGGCTGTTACCAGCAACAATATGCCCAATGTGACCGAGAGTTTGCTTTCACACATAAGGCTGCTTGTGTTATCTTACGGCACCGTCACCGGTTGGAACAGCAGTTACAGCGACGCTGTCCCGACGATAAGTGATGCTGATTGGAAAAAGACAGAAGATGATGTTATCGATAAAAAATTTGGCAATGCCGATAAAAGTGACGGTCGTGTCATTTTTCCGTGTAAAAGCGGTGTGAAAGGTTATTTTCTTTACCGGCAGCTTGTTGTAACAAAGGAAAATGCTTCGACTTTGAAGCCGGAAGAGTATGGAACTGTGTTTCAGGCAATGGCTAAGATCCGGGATGTGACACCGCAAAGGCCTGTTATTTCTGATTTGGTCGATCATAAGACAAAATGGAGCGGAACTGATCCCAGGGATTCAGATAACAACGATGCCTTGAGTCAAGCTCTGAAAGTTGTTGAAGTGGAGATATCTTATCCCGCAGATGTCGCTCCGGATGCACGGGAAAGAAAAAAATATCGTATTATGATTTTTAACGATAAATATGATCGGTTCGCTTATGAATATGTGCCAGCGAGTTAAATTCAATTTTACACTTGTAGAACTTCTTGTTTCGTTGGGAGTTTTCAGTATTCTGCTGATACTTTTTATGCAGTTTTTCAGCGGCATGCGTCTGGTTTGGACAAATACTGAAAAAAGCAATGATACGAACTACAGCGTGCGGATCACAATGGATTTGCTCTCAGAGCTGTTGGGTAGTGCTTATTACAGCAATTCACCTGATTTTTCCGGGAAAACGGTTCAATTTCCATTTCACCTCAAGAGAAATGAGGGGGATTTCAAGAAGATGTCAGCTGTTTATTTTGCGACCAAGGCATCTTGTGAACTGCCCGGAAATTGTTCGGTCCGTTTCATCGGTGTGCAATGTCCGAATAAAGATAATGCTTATGGATTCAAGACCGTTGTTGACAACAGTAACAAAAATATCGATAAAGATGACTTGAATAAAATCTATCTTACTGTTATTTCAAATGCAAAGGAAGATGTTGCCGGGAATGACATAAAAGCTGATAATCATGAAATCTATCATTGTTTCTGGTCATCAGATGGACAGTTTCTGGATCCGGCCAATAAGACCACCCCGATCGGTGTGAAAGATGCGTTGGAGAAACTTGGAACAAAACTTGATGAAAAATTAAAAGATCCGGTACAGCGGATAAAGCTCCTTGATAATGTTACTGAATTCAGAGTCAGGGGGTTCAAAGCAGATGGAACAGAAATTACCGGAGATAATGTCTATGAAATGCCTCACGAAATCGAGATCACCATATCTGTTCTCAATGATGTCGACTTTGCCACCTGGAGTAATAGTAATTTTGCCAATGACGAGTTCAGACGGCAGAAACAGAAAACATTTTCCCGGAGGATCTATATAGGTGACCGTTGGAAAGTGGAGGATAAATATGAGAATTTCTGATAGAAACAGGCAGCAGCGCGGGGCGGCTTTGCTTTTTGCGCTTGGTATTCTTTCATTGATCCTTGTAATGGGACTTGCCTTTTTGGGTAATTCTCTCATATCGCAAAAACTCGCATTCAACAGCCAGGAGTCAGCTTCTGCTGCAGCCCTGGCCCGCAGCGCAGTTGATCGTGCGATGGCTCATCTTACATTATTCAATCTGCTGCAGGTCAACGGTTCGATTGCAACTTATATTCCGGATGCATCAAGTGTGTTCAGCAGAAAAACTGAAGGAACGATCAATGTGGCCAATAATAAACAGGCTCGTGATCAGATCCATACCGGCAAATCAAAATTTTCTGTAATGCGCCGTTTTTCAAAAACAGCGTGGTATGACGGACGAAACAGTCTTGCAGAGTGGATTTATATTCATGAAGACGGAACTGAAAGCGACGGAAGCGGAAGCAGTTCTTCGCCGATCAAAGGGCGTTTTGCCTATCAGGTGCTTCCGGCAAGTTCAAACTCCAGACTTTCTCTGTATGCGGTGACTTCAGGTATAAATGCGCTCAACGGAACTGCTCCGGACCATGCCGATTTTTCCAAATCAAGAGTGCCGCATCTTCACCGCTGGGGTGTTGATGTTGATGAACTGGTCATT
>JAFVRT010000139.1 GCA_017504125.1 Lentisphaeria bacterium | reverse complement strand
TCACAAAAATACGCCGCTTCATACTTGCAAAGCAAGTGCTTCATGTTTGCCGCAGGCAAACGCTTCATGCAGCAACGCTGCGCTTCACACGGCGGAGCCGTGCTTCATTCGATCAGCGTTCACGCTGATCGAGCTATTGGTCGTAATAGCGATCATCGCCATACTTGCCGCCATGCTTCTTCCCGCATTGCAGCAGGCACGCGACCGTGCCAATCTCACCAAGTGTGCCGGTAACTTCGGAACTCTTGGCAAGGGATTGCTCTTTTATGTGGCTGATAATGATGATATGCTGCCTCCTTATTGGAACGGCGGCAGCAGCAATAACTCCAACAAATCATGGTTTTCCGGATTGAGCAAGCCGCGTCCTTCTGAAGGTTTCAGCAAAAGCGGAATGATTGCTCCTTATGTAGGCCATGATATGCCTGTCGTTATCGGAGGAGAACACAAAACTCTTGGCCGCAGTCCTCTGGCATGCCCCAAACGGTCCCACAAATCGTTTCTGGCTACTGCCAATCAGAATGATGCTTACGGGATCGGGATCAATATTATGCTGCAGGATGGACAATTCAGGAATTTGTGCAAGATAACCAAAGTGAAAAAACCGTCAAAATGCTGTATTTTCGGCGAAAGTCAATTTGAAAAACCGACCATTGACGGAGTCAATAATCCTTCTCTCGGTCGGATAGTTTTTGCTCACGGCGGCGATGAAAAAGTTGAGGAAAGTGTGGTTGTTGCCAGCGGACCCGGACAAGCTAATTTCACATTTATAGATGGCCATGTGCAAACGCTCAAACGGGCCATAGTGCCAAGACAGGGGTACTATACTAATGCATTCAGAAATTCGTTTTGGGTCCTCACCGGCGGAGTTGAATCATGGTGAGCCATATTTAGGATCAATGTGTGAGTTTATTTATATCTGTCGATTTTTCTGTTTTCAAAGTAAAACATTTTACCAAAAATAAGGAATACTGATTCATGAAAAAACTTTTATTGTCAACATTGGCAGTGCTGTGTACTGCTGCCTTTGCCGCAGAACCCGCCATGCAATTTTCCATGTCGCCGCAGTCGCCCCGGAAAACCATCATCGGCAAAAAAAATTCTTATAAACTTGTTGCCGGGGGGAAATGCGATTTCGATGTAGTGATCCCCAAAAAATCTCCGGCAATCGTGAAGGAAGCCGCAAAAGAATTGTGCGCTGTCCTTTCGCAGCAGACCGGAAGCAAACTTGTTCCTGTTGCTCAAAGCACTAAGCCCTTTGTTATCGAATTGAAAACCGCCGCCGCCTCGCAGAAGCTCGACCGGGACGGATTCATCATCAAAACTTCTCCCGGCAAACTGACCATTACCGGAAGTATCGAAGGAAGGGGCGTCCTTTACGGTGTTTACGACTTCCTTGAGCGTTTCGCCGGAGTCCGCTTCTATTTCCCCGGTCGCCTGGGAACGATCACTCCGCCGCTGAAAAACTGGAGCATCCCTGAGATCGATATCACCGATCGCCCCGATCATCAGCACCGCAAGATGGTTTGGCGGCATTGCAATATATGGCCGGTGGATCCGGAATTGGAATCGTGGTACACCGGCAAAGACCGGAAAAAAGATCTGCTGCTCCACGAAAAGCATATCAGGATGTCCACCAATCATCTTCCCAATTGCCACGGTCTTGCCTTCATCGATCTGGTCAAACGCTTTGCCAAAAGCAATCCGGAGTTTTTCGCTCTGCACCAGAACGGCAAACGCATGGACGGAACCAACGGTCTTTATTTTTCGCCCAATAAGTATGGCCAGTTGTGCCTGAGTGCGCCCAAGTTGAAAGATGTGATCTTTGAAGATATCATCGCCGTGATGCAGGGCAAACCTGCCAAAAGCCGGAATATTTCCGCATGGCAGTACACGCAGCGCAAGCCTTTTTTCAACATCATGTTCAATGACGGAATGTATTTCTGCCGCTGCAAAGAATGCTGGAAAGTTTTCGGATCGAATGACCCGAAGCGTATCAGCAACTGGATCTGGCAATGGAAAGTCGATCTTGCCAACCGCATGCTTAAAGAAGGTGTTCCCGGTTACCTGACCTCCATGGCATATACCCCTTACAAAGAGATCCCTGATGCGGTGAATATCCCCAAAAACATGGTGGTAATGCTGGCTGTTCACGGCCCCTGGAGCGAACTTGACCCCATCGCCAAAGCCGAAGAAACCGGAAAAATCAAAGCATGGAGCAAGAAACTTGGAGCCAAACTGTATATGTGGAACTATCCCACCAAGTATACGGTCCAGCTGCCCCGTGTCGCCAACCCCACTCCCCGTGCCATGGCAGCTTTTTACAGCCGCAACTATACTGACAGTTTCGGAGCTTTTTATGAGGGCGAAAATGACTGCTGGATTTTCGGCTACCTGAGTTATTATATGTTCGGCAAAGTCCTCTGGGATCACAAATGCGATGCAGAAGCCATTCTCAACGAACACCACCGTCTGATGTTCGGCAAGGGAGCTCCCGAAATGAAGGATTTCTTCGACTCCCTTGAGCACCATTGGGTCAAAGATCTTGCCGCACACCGTGAAGAAACTGCTCTGGGTCCCAAAGTCGTGCTGCCTTCGGAACATAAACTCTGGAACAATATATACTCTGCCGGGGAGCGCGCCCGTCTGGCTGCACTTTTGGATAAAGCAGAGAAGAAAGAACGGGGCATCTTTGCTGAAAGAGTCCGTTATATCCGCCGTTATTTCCTCGATCCCATGCTTAAACTGGGGGCCGAATTTGAACGCCGCAGTGCAGGACGGGAAAACTGGAAAGCTCATCTGCCTGTCATGAAAGAAGACATCGGCTTCAAGATCGATGCCGACTCCGGCAAAGCGGTATGGAAAAAACTTCAGGGCGTTCACCTTGTGGATCTCAAAAATGATGAAACCGATGTTCCTACCGTAGTGAAAATGTTCCAGACCGATAAAAATTATTACTTCCTGTTTGAATGTTCCGAACCCCGTATCGATGATATGCGGATCACCAGAAGAAAACGGGATCACAACCGGATCTGGAGCGATAACGCCATTGAGATCTATCTTGATACCGACGGCAAACGGGAAAGTTTCTACCAGTTCATGGTAAATGTTTCCGGAGATGTGGGGGATTTGAAAACCATTCCTGCCAAACATCACGGAGATTGGAAATTCGACGGTAAAGCCGAAGTCAAGACCCGTATCGACAAAGACGGAAAACGGTGGATCGCAGAAGTCCGTATCCCCAAAGCTGCTGTCAATGCAAAGAAAAATGACATTGTTGCCAACTTTACCCGGCATCGTGTTTTTAAACAGACTGATAAAAAAGCCAAACTTTACACATGGAGTTGTCTGGGGCAGAGCTTCGGAGATATTGCCAACTTCGGGCAACTGACTGCCGAAGATCCGGAAAAAGGCAATCTGCTGACCAATGGTGATTTTATCAAAGATCCCCGCAGAGTCCGGAACAGCTGGTTCAACTGGGGAGGTAATCTGCAAAGCGATACCAGGATCTACCGTACCGGCGGCAGATCGATAAAATTGGACGGCGGTAAAAATATTCATTTGGTCCACCGGCTGAACAAACTCAAACCGGATACCTGGTATGTGCTGCGGTATTTTGTCAAACTGGAAAATATCGTCAATCCCGCAGACAGAAAACAGCATGGCGCATTTTCATGCCGTGTGGATGACGGAGGCTTCACAGTCAAAAACTCCGTGCGCTATCTGCCCTCACCCGGATATACCGGCACAATGAAGTTCCAGCATCTTGAGTTCCGCTTCAAAACCGCTTCTGATGCCGGCAAAAAACACCCCGGAGTGGTTTACTTCTGCCGTCCGAATAGGGGCGGATGTGTCTGGATCGACCATGTATCTCTGAGGGAATGTAAGGAAAAATGAGAACCTTGGAAGAATCTTTGCTTCTTGCCCTTGAATGGCTTTCCGGTCCCGGAATGGTGAAAGACAACACGCCAGTCGGTGAACTGGGCCGTGCTTTCGGATATTCCTTCTGGAACGGAGCGATCCGCGGCGAATATCTCTCACGGGAAAAGAAATGGGAGAGTTTCTGCCCCATCTGGCATACCGGACAGGCAGTAAAGGCCTTTGTCATGGCTGCAGAAGCTCTGGAGGAAAAAAAATATCTGGAATATGCTGTTTCAGGAGCGGAATTCATCCTTGCACAGCAGGAGTCTTCCGGGGCGGATGCCGGATTGATAAAGGCTTATGAGGTGGAGGCAGGCTCTGTCAACACTTCCGCCATACTTGAAGCTCTCGACGGTCTTTTCATGCTCTCTGATGCCGTCGGCAACAAGCGGTACGAAGATGCTGCCGTCAGAGCGTTGGAGTGGGTGACAACTCATGCATGGCAGGAGGATCTTGGGAAATTTCTCGATATCTATTCTCCCGAAAAACGGCAGTTTCTTATGGATAATCCCGGTTCGCAGACCCGGCCGCTGCTGGATGATGCCGTGTTTCTCAAAGGCTGGCGGCGCAGCGGAAATGAAAAGTTCCGCAACATCGCTCTGGCTGTGGCTGAAAACTTGCTGAAAGAAGAAAATCCCGCCGGAAACTGGATAAAATATATTCCATGCAATGAAAAAAACGGCAATATCCACCCCAGACATGCCTACTGGTGGGGATTGCCGATGTTGGAACTTTTTCACGAAACCGGAGATGAACGCTTTTTTGCGGTGTTCAAAAGAGCTGTTGACTGGTACCGGCAGGCGATCAGAAGGGACGGCGGACTTTTCCGGGATACATATACGGACTTTTCCACCCCTTCTTTCGGACATGCTGCAAGCGGAAGTGCATGTGCCGCTGTAATGTTTGAAACATATTATCACGAAACCGGCGATGATTCTGTACTGAAACTTATTGAAAAAACAGAAGATTTCTGTATGATGATGCAGTTGACCGCTCCCGGTGATACTTCGCTTAAAGGCGCGATCCTGGAAAAGGTCTGTTATCCGGACGGAAGCGATAACATTCCGTTCCTGATGCGGGATCTGGGATCGATATTTTTTATTCAGGCCGCAGCCAAAACATTGATGCGGAAAAAGGAACATCTGAAAAATGAAATTTGTTGAATGCCGCGGAAGCGCAGCAGAAATGGGCCGTCAGTACGGTGAAAGTGCCCGCAGCGAAATAAGATATGCGGAGGAATTGTGGACTCCGCATTTCAGAAAATATCCTCAACGCCCCTATTTTATGCAGGAGGCGTGTGCCGCATTGGAGCGTTATGCGCCAGATGTGCTTGCTGAGCTCAAAGGAGTTGCCGACGGAGCCGGTGTGGCATTTTCTTTTATTCTTGCCATAAATTATGTGGACACTTTCGGGCCGGAAGTGGAACGGTGTACTCCCTTGATGCTCCGTCATTCTCCCGACGGCATCATCGTTGCCAAAAACAACGATGCCGGAGAGGAGGAAAAATTCCCTTTTGTCATCCGCCGCTGCGTTCCGGATAAGGGTATCCCGTTTATTCAGGTAACTTACGCCGGCTGGATCAGCGGACTTGACATGATGAACAGCGAAGGGCTTGCCAATACTCACGGTTCTGCAGGCTCCATTTTCCCCCGGCCGCAGCGGCGCATAGATATCCGGCTGCGGATCTATGAACTGATGAAACAATGCCGCAATATCGACCAGTTGATCTACGGACTTCAGGCTCCGGATTTCCCCCTGACCGGCAAAGGATTTTCCATCGCTGTCGGCGACAGCAGGGGAGAATGTGCATTTATTGATGCCGCAGTACCTAATGTGGTGGTGCGCGACAGAAACAAGGAGTTTTCATGGTCGACCAATATTTATGAAACTCCCGGTATGGAAAATGCCGATATGCGTCCTGTGGAACTGAAACCTTTTTACCGGGCCCGTAACCGCTATATCGCAGAATGTCCGGCTCCGGTGGATCTTGGAGGCATCAAAGCCATATTGAGCGATCACTCCGTGCCTCATGCTCCCTGCCGCCACGGCAAAGAAGCCAATGCCGTGACCGCCTGGTCGATGTATTGTCTGCCTGAAAAAGGCATCGTGGGAGTTGCCGACAATAATCCATGCTGCAATCCATTTACGGAATATTCCATATGAAACCCTTGAAATTCATCGAATGCCGCGGCACTCCGGAAGAAATGGGACTGCAGTACGGCGAATGTGCCAGAGATGAAATAAAATTCTGCCGTGAGTTGTGGCAGGAATATCTGCGGAAGTTTCCGGTAAAAAGTTCTTTTGCAGGCAACGCCGCGGAGGCTCTGAAATTTTTTGCACCCGACTCGCTGACCGAACTCCAGGCCATAGCCCGCGGTGCAGATGTGCCGGAGGAATTCATATTCTTTCTCAATGTGCTTGATACCTTTGAATTTCCATGTGAACATTGTACTCCGCTTTTGCTGCGCCGTTCCCCTGACGGGGTGATCGTTGCCAAAAACAACGATGCCGGTATCGGGGAGGAATTTCCCTTTGTTATCCGCCGTTGTGTTCCGGATAAAGGGATCCCCTTTATTCAGGTCACTTATGCCGGCTGGATCAGCGGACTTGATATGATGAACAGCGAAGGACTTGCCAATACTCACGGTTCTGTAGGATCGAAGTTCCCCCGTTACGGAAGACGCATCGATATCAGGATCCGCCTTTATGAACTTATGAAAAGCTGCCGTACACTCGGAGAGCTTTTGCGTGGACTTCATGCGCCGGAGTTTCCGTTGACCGGCAAGGGATTTTCCATCGCTGCCGCAGACCGGAGCGGTGAATGTACCTTCATAGATGCCGCAGTACCGGTGATAATGGAGCGGAACCGCAACAGTGATTTCTGCTGGTCGACCAATCTTTACGAAACTCCGGGATTGGAAAATGCCGATGCCAGGATCCCGGAACGGAAACCTTTTATCCGTTCCAGAGGAGAATTTATCGCCTCGAAACCGGTTCCGGAAAATCTGGAACAGCTGAAAGCCATATTGAGCGATCATTCACTTCCCAATGCACCATGTCATCACGGCGATCCGTTGAGCAGAGATATCACCGTTTGGGCCATGTATTGTCTTCCGGAAAAAGGCATCGTTGGAGTCGCAGACGGCAATCCGTGCTGCAATGAGTTCAAAGAATTTTTTCTGCCCTGAAAGCAGAAATCAGGTAATACGCAGTTCTGTACTTGAAAAAGTCCGGAGCTGCGTATATATTATTTCAAAGTCAGAGATTTGGGATTTTTTACCCTCAAAAAAAAGGAATCTTGCTGTTTATGAAACCGGTAATAATCAAAGAATTTCCCCTTCCGCGCATCCAATGCGGAGCTCCGTTAGGCAACAGTTTTCTCGGTGTTCTGGTGTGGGGAGGCGGCAAAAATATCAACATATCTTTCGGTTCCAATTCTGTGTGGGATCACCGCGGCGGACTGCCGTGGAGCAGCAAAATAAACTTCGCCGATATCCGGGAGTCCCTTGAGCAGAGTGATGAAAAAAGATTGCGTGCGATATTTGCTTTTCCGGATTTTCCGGAGAGGTTTCCCCGCCGTCCCCAGATCGTGCCGCTCGGACGCTTGAAACTGGAACTTGCCGACGGCTGTGAATTGCTGCGCTACGAACTTGAATTGGAAAATGCCGCACTCCGGATCGTGTATACATCGGGCGGTTCCGAAAAAAGTGTGGAGTTTCTGTTGGGCAGAAGCGATCAGAAAAAACTGATGTTCCGCGGTGCCGATATCGTAAATGCACAATGGGCAGACTCCTGGCACTTGAGCGAAGAACGGGGAATGAATGCCGGAACTCCTGCTCAGCATAATTTGGGCAGAGGAGCGTTGGATGCGTGTTCATTCCCCGAACCGGAACACTTTGAATCCGGTTCTGTCAGAGGATTTCACCAGATCATGCCTGATGACCCCGATTTTGCTCTCGCATTCCGTCAGGACGGCGATACTTTTACCGCTGCATTTGCCCGCGGAGATGAAGAAATAAAGGCTTTGGGAGATCTTGCTCCCGGAAATTGGGATTCTTTGAAGGCTGACAATGCCGTATACTGGCAAAAGGCTTATTCCGGAGTTACATACCTTGAGGTAGACAATCCTGTACTTACTGAAATGTACTGGTTCGGTATTTACAAGTTTATTTCCATGAGTGATCCTGCCGGAGTTCCGGCCGGTTTGCAGGGCCCGTGGATCGAAGATGACCGTTTCCCGCCGTGGTCGGCAGATTATCACTTCAATATCAATGTGCAGATGTGTTACGGACCGGCACTCCGGGCGAATCTTTTCCAAAACCTGATGCCGCTCTTTAACATGGTGCGTTCATGGAAAGAAAAGTTACAGCAGAACGCATTTCACTTTGTCGGAGTTGAAAATGGTATTTTAATGCCTCACGCCGTTGATGACCGGGGAACTTTTATGGGAGGTTTCTGGACCGGAGCCATAGATCATGCCTGTTCCGCGTGGACTTCTCAGATGATGTTCGATTACTGCGATTACTCCGGCGATATGGAGTTTCTGAAAGATTTCGTATTTGGCTTTATGAAGGGTACATTCAAAGTTTACGCCGCCATGATGTCTGAAGATGAAGACGGTAAACTCTGTCTGCCCGTTACAGTTTCTCCGGAATACCGTGGTGCAAGATTTGATGCCTGGGGTGTCAATGCAAGTTTTCAGCTGGCGGCGTTCCACCGCCTGGTGCGGAATCTTTGCAAAGCAGCTGAAATGCTTGGTGAAGAAAAAGATCCGGCATGGCTCGATGTGGCGGCAAGATTGCCTGAAGTCACAGTTGTCAAAGGCGAAGTTTCTGAATTCCTCGACCCGGAAAAGCAAGAGATAGCTCTCTGGAAAGGACAGGCTCTGGAGTTCAGCCACCGTCATCATTCACATCTGGCATGTATCTGCCCCTTCAATACTATCGATCCGGAAGCTCCGGAATGGCGTGATCTGGTTACTCAGACCAGACAGCGGTGGATCGTTGACGGTATGGGGGACTGGTCCGGCTGGAGTATGGCATGGGCAGCCCAGTTGAACAGCCATTTCAAACAGCCTGAAAATGCTGAAATGCTGCTTGAGATCTTCAGTAAACTTTTTACCAACAAGGGCGGCGGAACGCTTCACGATGCCGCATTTTCCGGATTTACACTTCTGGGCGACTGGCAGCGGGGCGAAGTCATGCAGATCGACGGCGGCATGGGGGCCGTTTCCGCAATTCAGGAAATGTTCCTTTACGATTGCTGCGGAGTGCTTCACATCGGCGACGGTGTGCCTGCTCACTGGCGCAATGCCGAAGTCAAAGATATGCCTGCTCCCGGCGGTTTCAGAGTCAGCGCGGAGTTTGTCAAAGGGCGCGGAGTTTCCATGTCAGTCACAGCAAGCCGCAAAGGTGTTTGCCGCATTCAGCTTGATCCTGCCCGCAGCTGGCCGCAGCCTGCCGCCGGAACAGTAAAGGATAATATCTGGGAGTTTTCTCTCGAAGCCGGTGAAACAGTTTCCCTCTGAAGAAAAGGAGTTTTAAGGTGAAAAAAGTATTTTTTACAACATTGTTGTGTGTCTGCAGTTTTCTTCATGGCAAAGTTGTTCCGGCTGCGGTTTTCAGTAACAATATGGTGCTGCAGCGCGACCGTAATGTGCCGGTGTGGGGAGTTGCTGCTCCCGGCGAAGATGTAACGGTGAAATTTGCCGGACAGAGTGTGTCTGCCAAAGCAGATGCCAAAGGCTGCTGGCATGCTGTTCTTGCGCCGATGAAAGCCGACTCCAAAGGCCGGACGATGATCATAAGCGGAAAAAACAACAGTATCACGGTCAGCAATGTTCTTGTAGGTGAAGTGTGGCTCTGCAGCGGACAGTCCAATATGGAAATGCCCATGTGGACTTCCAATCCCCGCTGGCGTGCTGCTGGCGGCGATAAACATGTGAAGTCCGGAGCTGATCCGCTGATCCGCATCGTGAAGATGTCACCTTACGGCTGGTCACATTATCCCCGCCGTGATTTTGTGATGAAATGGAGCCCTTTGACTGCAGACAACGGTCTTTCATTTTCTGCGACAGCCTTTTATTTCGGACAGGAACTCCGTAAAGTTTTGGGTGTTCCTGTGGGATTGATTGCTTCGCACTGGGGCGGCACAAGAATCGAACCCTGGATCCCCGCTGAAGGGTATCGTATGGTACCGGAACTGAAAAAATTTGCCGATAGTGTCTATGCCAAGATCCCCGGTTCGGAAGAATACAAAAAATTCAGCGCAAATGTGCTGCAGAAACAGGAAAAATGGCTGGTTGAATTCAAAAAAGCTCTGAAAGCCGGACTGCCGCTGCCGCCGGCACCGGCTTATCCGGAGGAGCTGGTTCCGTGGAGCAGATATCAGAATCCTACAGTACTTTACAACCGAATGATCTTTCCCTTTGTGCCCTTTGCGTTCCGCGGAGCTATCTGGTATCAGGGATGCAGCAATCTCGGCGACGGACTTTACGGTTACAAGATGCAGGCATTGCTCAAAGGGTGGCGTAAAGTGTTCAACAATCCGGATATGGCATTCTACTTCGTCCAGCTGGCTCCTTTCAGATATGGCGGAAATCCCCTGCGGCTGCCGGAAATGTGGGAAGTCCAGGAGCGTTTCGCCAACTCTCAGGGCAGCAATGTGAAAATGGCGGTGATCAACGATGTCGGGGATTGGGGTGATATTCACCCTCATGATAAGAAAACTGTAGGGAAACGCCTCTCGCTGCTGGCTCTCAGGCATTCCTATGGTAAACCAGTCAAGGCTGATTCTCCGCAGCTGGCTTCATGGAAGATCGAAGGGAAAAAATTCATTCTTGAGTTCCGCAATGTGGAAAAATGGCTCGCACCCAAAGTTTTAAAAGGCTTTGAAGCAGCCGGTGTCGATAACAGGTTTTTCCCGGCAACTGCTGTTTTGGACGGAAAAAAGATCATCGTTTCCTGTGAGAAAGTCGCTGAACCGGTGCAGATGCGTTATCTGTGGCATCAGACTGTCAAAGGCGCGATCTTCAACGAAGCAGGACTGCCCTTGGGAGCGTTCCGCTGCGGCAAGACCCTTGACGAAGTTCTCGTGAGCCGTCTTGCGCCACAGGCGAAATTGGTTTACAGTCACGACATGTTGAGTATTCCCGGTGCAGATAAAAAAATCAAGTATGCCGCCGACAAGAGTGGAACTTGCAAGGGCAAAGTGAAAAAAGTACTTTATATCGTTCATCTTACGCCGAAAAAAGGCGGTGCACAATGGGTGGCTGCGGCGATGGAAAGTTTCACGCCCGATGCCGGACTTATCGGAGTGCCGGAAAAAGCAAAAGCATTTTTTGACTGCAAAGTAAAGGCTTTGACCGTATTGAGCAATGTACCGGGGATCAAAAACGGCTCCTTCAGAGAAGGAAATATCGAATTCTGGAACGGTAATTATGCTATGGACAACCGGAAAAATATTCCCGGTGCCGACAGTAAACGGTATGATTTCGGAGATAGCGGCAATTCCGCAGCTCACCCCGGATACGGTTCCATGCAGATCCATAATTTCATGGAAAAGCAGACGGTTTTTGCTTATAACAATTTTTTTAAGCCGGTAAAGGATATCGGTATCGGAAACAATCCCAATGGATATCCTGACTGGACTTTTGCCGGAAGCAGCAAAAATTACAGTAAAGCACTCCTCAAAGTTTATGCCGAGTTTGAATGATCTCAAGTAAACAAATTTCTGTTGAAGAAATCATAGCCGGATGCGACCGTCTTTTCAACAGCGGAAAAATGGATGCGCTGGGAGAGCATTTGCGTTTTTGGCGCAATGAAGCCGCTTTATGCGGTGATAAGGCTGCAGAACTTACTGTTTTGAGCGAACTTATGGGCCATTACCGCATGATGAAAGACCATGATCGGGGTATTGAAGCAGTCCGGGAAGGCTTTGCTTTGATGCGGGAACTCAATATCGGTAAAGTTGCCGCCGGAACGATCCTGATAAACGGAGCAACTGCACTTCAATCATTCGGTATTGTGAATGAAGCATTGGAGTATTATCAGGAGGCTTTGGCATGTTACAGACAGGAACTTGCTCCTTCAGACCGCCGTTTTGCCGGACTTTTCAATAATATGGCGGCAGCTTTTGCCGCCAATGGAGATATCAAAAAAGCCGAGAATCATTACCTTGAAGCACTTGATATCCTGAAAAACTGCGGTCAGATCATGGATCAGGCGGTTACTCTGGTGAATCTTGCACAGCTTTATGCTGCAAACGACCCCGCAGATCCTATGATAAAGGTGTCGCTGGAGTGTGCAATGGAGTGTTTTAATGACAGCGGAGTACCGCGGGACGGATATTATGCCCATACTTGCAGTAAATGTGCTGCTGCCTTTGGAGAATTGGGATATCCGGAAGATGAAAAGATATTGAAAACCAGAGCAGGAGATTTTTATGCCGGGGCTTGAAGAAGCGGAAAAATGGTATCGCGCCACCGTGGCTCCGGCGTTGGAAGCGGAATTCCCGGAACTGGTGCAGCGCATTGCTGCCGGTCTGGCGGGCAGGGGATCGGAGTGTTTCGGCTTTGACGATGATATTTCCCGCGATCATGACTTCAGAGTGGGAGTTTCGTTATGGGTGAGCGATGAAGATGAAGCCCGTTACGGTTTTGCTCTGGGAAGACTTTATGAAAAACTTGTCAGGAGTTCTTTTCCGGAACTGAAAGTCGCCGGAAGTAAATTAGGGCCTTCTGAACATGGCGTGGTCAGAATAAGTGATTTCTACCGCCGCCATATCGGGATCCCCGGAGTTCCTCAAAACTGGCAGGAGTGGCTCTATACACCGGAATATGCCTTTGCCGAGGCGGTCAACGGCCGGATATTCCGGGACGATATGGGACTTTTCAGCCGGATACGCAATGCCATACTCCACGATATGCCTGAAGATGTCAGGTTGAAAAAAATCGCAGCCAGAGTTATAAGCATGGCTCAAAGCGGACAATACAACTTCACTCGCTGTCTGAAACATGGAGAACCGGGAGCCGCATACCTTGCTCTGACTGAATTTGTCAAAAGTACCGTTTCACTTGTATTTCTGCTGAATTTCAGTTTTGCGCCTTACTATAAATGGTGTTTCAGAGCGATGAAGGAACTGCCGCGCTTCAGCTGGATGAAAGACGATTTGGAATTTCTGCTGACCGGAACTTCAGGTACAGAAAACAAAAGTGCTGTGATCGAAAAAATCTGTTCTGCGATCATTGAAGAACTTGCTGAACAGGGATTGTCTGACCGCAAAGATGACTATCTTGAACCTCACGCCTTTGAGATCATGAAAAAAATACGCTCCCGGGAACTCCGGGAGCTTCATGTCATGGAAGGTTGAAACTGTCTGCAGCTTATTCAGAGGGGGCTGTTCCCTATATGGGTGTTTTTTTCTTCTCAACCTCTTTTACCGACCTTTGTCGGGAACAGAACTATTCAGAAAGTCTTTTGACAGCCTTTTCTGCTTCGGAGTAATTGTATTTGTACTGCACTTTTTTGCCGTATTCGAGGGCAGTTTTATAATGCCTGAGGGCTTCTGCTTTTTTGCCCATCTTTTCGTAGGCACTGCCGATCAGCATATTGCCGGTATAACGGTTGGCCGGATGAAGCCCCTTCTGGGTGATCACATCTTTCATTGTTTCAATGGCGGCGGAATACTGTTTTTTGCGGCTGAGATAAATCGTTGCCATGTAGTATGGCACGATGTAGTATTCATTAGAGCCTTTGGGAGCCTGGATATTTTGAGCCTGCTGCAGTATGCTCAAGGCTTTTTCATAATGACTGTCCCACAAATGTCCACCGGCAACTAGGCTGAGAAGAAAACGGATGTCCTGAGATTTCAAAACCTCGTCGGAATCAACAGTTTTCAATACATAATCATCAGCCTCTTTCCATCTTTTCAGTTTCTTCAGAGCATTGTATTTCCCGACGATGGCAGCGCGTTTCTCTCTTGAGGATTGGGCTTTTTTGACAGCTTCTTCATATTTCGCAGAAGCAGCGGTATAATTTTTGGTTCCCATGGCTTTGGCGGCTTCGGCGCAGAGAGTCTTGAAGTCTGCTGCTCCGAGAAACAGGGCGGAACATGCAAAAGCTGTGATAAAAATTGTTTTTTTCATTTTTATAAACCTGTGTTGCTGTTTTTACACGACAGGAATAATATAGCATGTAAATATATTTTATGCAAGTACTTTAAGAGTGTATTTGCAAAAAATGATGCGGCGATGTACATTATACCGGAAACATTTTTCTGAAAAACAGGACTTTGATCACTTATGAGTTATGAAATCCCGCGGAATACTCCGGAGTCACAAGGTGTTCCTTATGAAGTTATCGTTGATATACTCAATGATTTTGATAAATTGGACTACATGAAGAGCATTATCATCATGCGTCATGGCAATATCATCACCGAAGCATACTGGAAACCCTTTGATAAAGATATGCCTCAGGCACTCTGGTCATTGAGTAAAAGTTTTACTTCGTGTGCAGTCGGACTTGCACAAAGTGAAAAACTGTTGTCTGTCAATGATAAACTTATCGGTTTTTTCCCTGAATACCGTTCTTGCGTTACTGATGAAAAGATGCTCAAAGTTACCTTGCGTGATCTGCTGACCATGCGGAGCGGACACAAGGATTGTGCTTTCCCTTATGCCAGAAATGATAAGGAGAATAATTGGGTACGGGGATTTTTGAGTTCTCCGCTGGAATACGAACCGGGTACTCATTTCGCTTATAATACCCTCGGTACTTACATGCTGGGGGCTGTCATACGCCGGGTCACCGGAGTCAATGTACGGGAATATCTTATGCCGCGGCTTTTTGAGCCCATGGGGATCACTCCCGGAGTATGGGAGTGCTGTCCGGCCGGAACCAATGTCAGCGGCTTCGGACTTCACCTGACGACCATGGATATTGCCAAATTTTCCCTGATGCTGCTGAATAAAGGAATGTGGAACGGGATCCGGATCATGCCGGCTGACTATCTGGAAGATGCTGTGAAACCTCACGCTGACAACTCCATGAATGCTCTGCCGGACTGGAGTTGCGGATACGGCTATCAGTTCTGGTGTTCCAGACACGGATTCCGCGGGGACGGTGCCTGCGGACAGTATGCCATTATGCTTCCTGTGTACGATATGGCTGTCGCAGTCAATTCCGCCATGAGCGGAATGGATCGGGTTCTGAATATCCTGTGGGAAAAACTGCTTCCGGTACTGGAAAATCAGCCGCTTGCTGAAAATAACGGGGCCTGGAGTGCTTTGGAATCCCGGTGCCGTACTCTGGAAATTTTACCTGCGGAAAAAGGCAATATTTCACGAATGATCGATTGCACCTTTGCCCTCAATCACAATTCTGCCGGGATCGAAAGCGGTTCACTCGTTGCTGACCGCGAAGGCGTACTGCTGGAACTGAAAACACCCCGCGGTACCGAAGTTATCCGGGCCGGATTCGGAAGTTTCAGAAACAGCCGCATTCAATTTCAGGACTCCAGACCCCACCCCGTGGCCGGGAGTGCCGCGTGGAAAGATGAAAATACTCTGGAACTTTCTCTGATGCACCTTGACGGAACCTTCAAAGACAAATGGACGATCGGGATTCAGAATGAAGGGATCCAGATCTGCTGGCAGACAGTTTGTTCCCTTTTCCGTCCTCTGCTGCCGCGTTTGAGTTCCTGCGGATTTTCCGGAAAATAATAATTACAGCGTCTTGGCGAACCATGCACCGGTTTTGTCTTCGCTGTATACCGGGTACGGACGGTAGAAACAGTTGTAATAGGCATAAGTGGTACTCCAGGTTCCGGGTATCTTGAATTTGTTTCTGGAACTGGCCCGTCCGTCGGCAAATGTGATCGTGGCAATGGGATTTGCTCCGGCTCCGTGGCGGTAAGCTACGGCATCATCTATGAGCTGACCGTAAAATCCTTCGATATTGTCCTTGGCACGGTAAGAGGTACTGGGAGCTTCGGCTTCGATATAGACCGCCATTTGGGAAGGACGCAGAACCCGGGAGCGGCGGAGTCCGTCCCAGACTGCACTTTGTCTGCCAAGCATCGTGATACCGGACCGGTATCCGGAACTGTCTGCTCTGGGGTGTTTCATGGCAGGGAGATTTGGACAGGCGAATCTGCAGAGATATTTTGAGGTGGCACTGACCTCTCTGAATCCGAAGATGATCCCGTTCTGATTTACTCCGAGATAAGGAGCAAGAAGTCCGCTCTGATATCCTGCGGGGGCTTTTGACCATGCGCCTGCCCACCAGGCGGTACTTCCGCTCGACATTGCTGCAGGGTTGTTCCAGTAAGGAGGATAGTAGTCTTTCTGGTCATCAGCGTAATACTGCAGAGCTTTGGCAAGGGAACCCATGTTGTTGACGCAAGTGGAGAGTTTTGCTGTTTCACGCGCTTTCTGCAAAGCCGGGAGCAGCATGGCCGCAAGAATAGCGATGATCGCTATTACGACAAGCAGTTCGATCAGCGTGAATCCGTACGGCTTCACCCGCCTACGGATAGGGGAGACAAGTTCATCGCAGCAATCGTTTCTCAGATACATCTCTTTGGTGTTCATGATTTTTCTCCGAATTGTTATAAAAACTCAGACTCTGTACTAAAATAGCATGTCAGAATGTTATATGCAAGTGATAATCAGATATTTTTTTGCTAAAAAAATGACGGAATTTGATAAAAAATAAACTTTTATTCTTTCTTTTGCTGGCAATCTCTGCTGTTGCGATGTACATTACAGCAGCATAAGTAATTTGAATTGAGTATGAGCTATGAAAAATATAGAATTTTTACCGGAAATAAAAATGATCATTGATCATTTTTATCCGGAAGATGATGATTTGAAACGCACTTTGCTGAAGCACAGCTGCCAGGTCTGCCGCAAGGCTTTGGAACTTGCGGCAAAAAGTTCTGAAACTGTCGATCTTGAAATCGTTTCCGGCGGAGCCATGCTGCACGATATAGGAATACGCCGCTGTCATGCACCGGGGATCTGCTGCACCGGACAGCTGCCTTATCTTTGGCACGGGCTTGCCGGAGCGGAGATGCTGGAACAATACGGCATCGGACACAATATGGATCTGAAAGTTTTTGCCCGTATCTGCGCCCGCCATACCGGAAGCGGGCTTACCGCAGAAGAAATAATTTCCGGAAAACTTCCGCTTCCGGCTGTGGATCTGCTGCCGGAAACTCCGGAGGAAAAACTGGTTTGTCTGGCGGATAAATTTTTTTCCAAATCCGGTGATATGGAAGAAAAATCCTTTGAAGCAGTCCGCCGTTCCATGGAGAAATTCGGAGCAGAACCGCTGCGGCGTTTTGATGAAATGTGGAATTATTTCGGCTTTGTGTGAATATCTGATGCAAAAATCTTTTATTGCACTTGAAACACTGCACTTTGAAGTTATATTATCTAACAAACCAAAAAAGTGAAGGATTTACCGAATTATGAAATTGCTTATTTGTGGAAGTGCCGCTGCCGAAGGCGTGCCGGGACTTTTCTGTACATGTCCTCTCTGCCTTAAAGCTCTCAGCGAAGGCGGCAAAGATGTACGCAGCCGTACTGCTTATCAACTTGGTGATACGATCCGTATCGATTGCGGACCGGATATGTTTTATCATATGGTGAAATACCGGCTCCGGCTCGATCTGCTGGAAGATCTGGTTATAACCCATAATCATCGCGACCACTTTTATCCGGAAGATATCGACAACCGCAAACGGGGCATGTCAAAAGTTCCTGCGGAGTCGCTGCTGCGTATCACCGGCAGTCGTACAGTAATCGAAGACTGCAAGAAATTTATGGAACCGGAACAGAACAAGGTCGTGTTCCGGATCGTTGAACCCGGTGATAAAGTTATGTTGTCAAATGGAGTGGAACTTACCGTGTTCAAAGCGGATCACTCTGCGCCGGACGCTCAGTTTTTTGCCTTCCGCAATGAAAAATTTTCTCTGCTCATTGCCAACGATACCGGGTGGTTCCCTGATGAAAGCTGGGATCTGATAAAAAAAGAAAATTTCAAATTCGATGCAGTTGTGGCTGACTGCTGTTTTCAGCATATCGATAAAGGCTCCGGACACATGGGGGGGGAAACATTTCTCAGAGTATTTGAGGAATTACGCAAATCCGGATCATTGGCAGACGGAGCTGTTTTGGTCGCCAATCATTTTTCCCACAATCCGGGAATGAGCCACGAGGATATGTGCAAATTTTTCAATCCCCACGGTATTGAAGTCGGTTTTGACGGAATGGAAATCGAACTTTGACACTCAGTTGAAATTTTGCCGTTCCTGCGCTATATTATATAAAGGGCAGGAGCCCGGCTGCGCGGAGAGAATGCTGAAGTGCTGGTGCAATATCATTTGTCAGCGTGATCTGTCGCGGATATACGATCGAAAATTAACTATGGAAGGTTTGCGCCATGAAGCGTTTTGAAGAACTTTTTGCCGAATTGAAAGCCAAAGCCGCTGCCAATGATCCCAACTCCGGAACAGTTAAGGAATTGGCAAAAGGAACCCATTTTATCGGTAAAAAGATCGTTGAGGAAGCCGGAGAAGTGTGGATGGCTTCCGAATATGAATCCAAAGAGCGTGCCGCAGAAGAAATTTCTCAGCTTCTCTATCATCTGCAGGTGATGATGATAGATCGTGAAATCGAACTTGAAGATATCTACCGCTACCTTTGATATACAGGAGTTTCTCATGCTTAAAGTTGCAGTTCCTAATAAAGGTGCCCTCTCTGACGGTGCCGTTAAATTGTTGACCGAATCCGGATTCCGCTGTCAGCGTTACGGACGGGAACTGGTGGTAACAGACAGTTCCAACGATATGGAGTTTCTCTTTTTGCGTCCCCGTGATGTGGCGATATATGTCGGGAACGGCATTATCGATCTCGGTATCACCGGTCGGGATCTGGCTGCTGACAGCGGCGCGAAAGTTACTGAACTCATGCCCCTTGAATTCGGCCGTTCCCGTTTCTGTTTTGCCGCACCCAAAGAATTGAATCTCACTTCAGTTAAAGAGTTGGACGGCAAAAGGATCGCGTGTTCTTATCCGCAATTGCTCAAAAGCAAACTTGATGAACTCGGATTGAATTGTCCGGTAGTCCGTCTTGACGGAGCAGTGGAACTTTCTGTAAAACTCGGTATCGCGGATGCCGTAGCCGATGTCGTGGAGTCCGGTTCCACATTGAAAGAAGCCGGATTGGCTATTCTCGGTGATCCCATGCTCCACAGCGAAGCGGTGCTTATCGCCGGAAATTCGGCATGCGGCGACAATCCTGCCGCCAAAAAGATGATGGCCAGAATGAAAGGTGTCATCGTAGCCGGATCTTATGTGATGGTGGAGTACGATATCCGCCGGGATTCTCTGGAAGCTGCGTGCCGTATCACTCCCGGTATCGAGGCTCCGACCATTGCGCCGCTTTCCAATCCTGATTGGGTGGCTGTCAAGGCTATGATCCGTAAAAACGAGGTCAACAACATCATGGATGAACTTTATGCCATCGGTGGGCGCGGCATTTTTATCACCGAGATCCGGGCATGCCGTATGTAATTAAAAGCTGGAGGATTTTGCAAGATGAGCAGCAGTATATTGAAACGCGCCAGAGAGGTGTTTGATATTGAGATCGAAGGCCTTACCACATTACGGGACAGACTTGATGAAAACTTTGAAACTTTGGTGGAGCGTTGTTCAGCAACGATCGATGCCGGAGGAAAACTTATCATTACCGGTGTGGGTAAATCCGGACATATCGGCAGAAAGATAGCCGCAACTCTTTCAAGTGTCGGAACTCCTTCTGTCTTTATGCATCCTGTCGAAGCCAGACACGGTGATTTGGGAGTTATTCAGGAAAATGACCTGATGCTGGCTATTTCTTACAGCGGAGAAACTGAAGAATTACTGGTGGTGCTTCCGCCTGCCAAACGACTGGGCGTGGATATCATCGGTATTACCGCAAGCGCGAAATCAACTTTGGGCTCTGTCTGCGACTTCGTTTATGAGATGCCTGTGCCGCGTGAGGCCTGTCCTTTCAATCTTGCTCCCACCACTACTACTACTGCATTGCTGGCTCTCGGTGATGCTCTGGCTCTGGTGCTGCTGGAACAGCGCGGATTTACCAAATCCGATTACGGACGCCGTCATCCGGGCGGTGCTATCGGGCGTCTGGTCACCATGACTGCCGGAGATATTATGCGTGATACCGAGCGTACCGCTATCGTTTCTCCTGACCGGACGGTTCGGGAAACTCTTTATGCCATGAGCCACGCCCGCTGCGGTTCCGCAATAATCGCTGATGAAAACCGTAAACTGCTGGGGATCTTTACTGACGGAGATTTCCGCCGCTGGGCGGAAAAAGATCCCGATATCCTCAAGAAGATAATCGGTGATGTCATGACTCCCGGCCCGGTCGCGGTTGAAAAGGAAATTCTGGTGGCAGAAGTCCTGAAGATACTCGAAAAGCGGTGTATCGACGATATCGTGGTCGTCAATAAAGAGAATATCGTTCAGGGGATCATCGATGTTCAGGACTTGCCTGCGCTGAAGATAATGTAACAGTCACGGGGAATTTGTTATGATTGAAAAGCTCAAATCCGCGTTGCTGCTGATAGCTGCATCGGTATCGCTTGTGCTTTGCGGCGATGATGCCGGAGCAACCAAAGCCTATCAGAAAGGTTTGGAACTTGTCAAGGCAAAAAAGTATTATGATGCGTTGAAGTCGTTCAGCGATGCAGAGCTGCTGGCCAAATCCAATGTCATCAAAGCCAACTCTGTGCGCGCACAGATCGGGGCGGCCAAATTGGCGGAATTGCCGTGGCGCGAGTTTGAATTGATCGAAACCCTGCTCAAAAGATATCCTGAGTTTGCCGATGTTGCTGCCATGGTCGCAAGAGAGTATGAACTGGGCGACCTTTATTTCAGGGGAAAAAGAGAGCCTGCGTTTTATGCAATGAGAATGATCCCGTGGCTCAATGGCCCGGATAAAACAGTCGATATCTATACCGCTGCCTTGAAACGCGCACCTTATGCATCGCATGCCCCTTCGGCCCGTTTGCGTCTGGCCTTTATTTATGATCAGAAGGGCGAAGTGAAAAAATCCCTGAACGAATTGCGTATCGTTGAGCAGCGTTTCCCGGATTCATCAGCGTATAAACTTGCTTTGCTGGCTCTCGGATACGGATGTTATGAGCTTGCCATGCGCGGCGATGGAGATGGCCGCTATGCTGCTGAATGTGCCGAAATGAGCCGGAAATTTTTGAAAAAGTACCCCGGCGATCCTTCTGAAGTGATGGTGAAACGCAATTTGCAGCGTATCCGTGATATCCAGGCTCAGCGTCTTTATGAAATGGCCGAATTTTATCGCAAGCAGGGAAGAAGCGAAGCCGCAGGACGCTATCTTGCCAGAGTCGTCAGAGAATATCCTGAAACTGACATTGCTCCCAAATCAGAAAATGAACTTGCCGGATTGGATAAAACTTTTGTCCCCGGAGATTTTCCCCGGAAAGGCGGACCGCGTTTTGAACGGTACAAAGGTTTTGCAATACCAGCTGAGGCGGAAAGTATATTACTTGTTCCCGGAGAAAAAGGTAATCATAATCTGCTGCCGGTTCCCGATTTGAAAAATTATATGAACAAAGAGGAAAGTAAAAAATGAAATTGTTGTCTTCGCTTTTGCTTTTTTCAATACTGATTTTGGCCGGAGGATGCGGATATAAAATCGGCTTTACCGGACATCCGCAGATCAAAAGTGTGGCTGTCGCACCTGTCGTCAATGAAACTCTGCTTTATAATGCTTCAGGTACATTGCGGGCTTTGCTTTGCGAAAGGATCATGAACGATGGTACTTATAAATTGCTCAGAGAAAGCAATGCCGATTGTATTATCCATACCAAAGTGCTGAAGGCTTCGTTCAGCGAAATTTCATGGGACAGCGATGATGACGATAACAGCGAATTCCTGCCGGAACATTATAAAGTCAAGGTCGATTTGGAATTTTCAGTCATCATGCCCGGCAAAGTCCAGCCGGTTATCGGACCCGGAAAAATCACCGGAGAGGCCATGTTTGACAATATGATAGACTTGGAAACTGCACGCCGCCAGGGCGTGAAACAGGCTCTGTGGGACGGTTCCAAAAAGATAGTAGATGCGCTGACCGAATCCTGGTAAAATGCTCATAAGTTATGTAAAAAGAGGGCAGCTGCTTTTTCTTGCCACTTTTACGGCAATGATCCTCACAGGAACATTGCTGCTGCTTATGCCATGGTGGACACCTGAGCGAAATTATCCGGTGATAAATGCCGTGTTCACAGCCGTAAGTGCCGCTTGTGTGAATGGACTTGTAACCAACGATATATGTGAATTTTCTTTTATCGGACAGTTGATAATCATAACTCTGGTGCAGCTCGGCGGTATCGGGATCATGACATTGAGTGCGTCGATACTGCTTGCAGTGGGACGCGGGCTTTCCTTCAGCAATACTCTGATGATCTCAAATCTCAATGACAATTTTTCTCTGCGGGGGGCCGAAGGTCTTACGCGTACCGTTATCCGCTATACCTTTGTATGTGAAGGTGTCGGTGTGGTTCTGATATACATCGGGCTCATGTTCAACGATCCGGAATCTGCAGGATTCGGTGTCGGACAGCTTACGGTGCCTGAAAGTTATTTTATCAATGCATGGCACGCATTGTTTCTTGGGATAAGCGGATTCTGCAATGCCGGATTTTCTCCATTGCCGGGAAGTTTATGCAAGACCAATGTACTGGTTCAATTTACCCTTGTCGGATTGGTGATATTGGGCGGACTTGGCGTTTATGTGATCTACGATTTGCTTGAGATTTTCAAAAAGCGTCGCCTTTATCTGCGTCTTCACTCCAAAGTCGTACTTTCGACCAGTATCATATTGCTGTTGGCCGGGACGGTGATATTGATGCTGCTGAGTCTGGATTCCGGCAAGCCGCTTTCTCTTTTTAATGCATTCTGTCTTTCAGCATTTTCCAGAACTGCCGGATTCAATTCTTTTGATGTAGGAACATATATGACTCCGGGGATAGGAACTCTGGTTATAATATTGATGCTGATCGGAGGAGCTCCGGGATCTACTGCCGGGGGTATGAAAGTAACAACTGCTGCTGTGGCCTTTGCGGCTATCCGCAATACGCTGCTGGGAAACCGGGAGGTTTTGATATTCAAACGGTCGGTCAGTATGGAGATCGTGCTGCGTGCTTTCACCATGATGGTGATTTTTTTGCTGCTGTTTGCTTTCGGTGGAATCGTACTTCATGTCCTGACTCCGCCTGAGATCCCATTGCTGGAGTCGATGTTTGAGGCCGCTTCCGCAGTAACTACCACCGGTATGTCCATGGGGGCAACTGCCAGGCTTACAGTTTCAGGTAAGATCTTTGTCATTATTCTGATGATAATAGGACGGCTCGGACCTTTTGCGATAATGCTGTTTTTGCTCAGCAGAGAAAAACCCGGACAACTGAAATATCCCGAAGAACGGGTTATTATAGGATAACGATATACAGGAAAGAGAATTATGGCAAACAGTTATGCGATTTTCGGACTTGGTTCATTCGGATCAAAATTGGCAATTTCGTTGAGTTCTCTGGGGAACACCGTTCTGGTGTGTGATGTAAATCCGGTGCTTGTGGACGAAATGCGGGACAAAGTGGCGGAATCTGTGGTGGCAGATGTCAGCAATCTTGATGTCATAAAAGAATTGAATGTTGAAAAATTCGATGTGATCATTCTGGGAATGAGTTCACATTTTGAAGACCAGATACTGGCTTTGACTCACATTAAACAGGAGGGGGCCAGACATATCATCGCCAAGGCATCATCAGATGTTCAGGAACGGATCCTTTACCGGCTCGGAGCTGATGAAGTCATCCAGCCGGAACAGGATGTCGCCAACCGGCTCAGCCGTCGGCTCAGCTGGCACAATATCAGCGATATTTTTGAATTCAAGGGGTCTGCTATTGCCGAGGTCATAGTACCTCAAAGCCTTTCCGGCAAGACTCTGTTGGAGCTTGATCTGCGGAACCGCTGCAATGTTACGGTGCTGCTGCTGCGCAAAGCCGGAACGGTGGAAGATATTGCCACAGGTCCGGGAACTTTATTGGAAAAAGGCGATCAGTTGACAGTATTCGGCAATCGCCAGTCTATAATCGAACTTTTCAAGGAGGATTGAATCATGAACAATTGTATTTTTTGTAAGATCATTAACGGCGAGATCCCTTCTGCCAAGATCTATGAAGATGAACTGGTGTACGCATTTCTGGATATTTCTCCGATCAATTTCGGACATACTCTGGTGATTCCCAAAGAACATCATGAATCAGCATCCACTATTCCGGAACATATTGCCGGAAGGATGTTTCATGTAGCTTCCCGTATCGGGATCGCTCTGAAACGGGAACTGGATCTTGACGGCTACAATCTGCATCTGGCAGACGGACTTGCTGCAGGACAGGTGGTGATGCACGCTCATTTGCATGTGGTTCCCAGAGGCGTGGAGGACGATTTCCATTGGAACTGGCGGCAGCTGGTCTATCCTGAAGGCAAGATGGCGGAAATCGCCGCCGCAGCAGCCGGTAGATTGAAACTTGATTGACGGTCTGTAGTATAAGTGGAGAAACTGCGATGATGAAACTGTTTATAAGTGCCTTGTTGCTCGTATGTTGTTCATTGCGTGCCGATTTGCTTGATGATACGGCGAGATTGCTGGATATCATAGAAAGAGATTATTGGTCTTCCCAGAGGCATTCTGAAGGAGATTACAGAAAAAATACTGAAAAGTATTTACAGCGTATGTTCAGTAATATCAACCGTATTCAGGCAAAATTGACCAGAGAGGGAAAGGCCAGGATCGCAGATATCACTTCTCCTGCCAGTACTCTGCAGCGTAATTACGGAGTGATCAAAGTTGCGACGATCAGACGCTTCCCTGTCAGGTTCAAGGGTACTGCCATGCGTAATTATACCAAAGAACACAAAGATTTGTATATGGAAAAAGCAGCCCGTCAGTAAGAAAAAGAATCTGCGGAGAAAAAAGATAAAAAGAGTAAAAAAAGCCGCCGTGTTATTGTGCCGAGACCAACTCTTGCCAATGTCGATCTTGTAGAGTATGAACGCTGGCTTGCAGATATCACTTCTGAAAATGCCGACAAATTCCAGAGGACGAAAAATAACGGCACCCGGTCTGAAGTAGAACGGATGAATACTATGGTGAGCGAATATTTTACTGCCATAAGGATGTTGCGTATAGCTTTGGTGAAGATCCGGCAGAATACTAAAATCGAATTCAAATAAACTGTTTGCCGGCGGTAAAGTTGGATAACTTTACCGCCTTTTTTTTATGCCGCAGAAAATCAGAAATACACCTGCGGCAGAGAACAGCGCACAAATCAGGTACAGAAAATTCCCCGTATTCTGCAGTAAAAATTGTTCCCAGTAACCTTTGTACAGGATCTTTCCTGATCTGGTCAATAGTTTGCCTTTTCTGGCGATATGTTTCAAAAGCATCATCCCGTGAGGATGTTTCCCGGCGGTCTGGATAACTCTGACCATATCGTTTCTGCAATGTTTGGCACTCAATGCCGCAAGATGAGGCGAGTGTTTGGAAAACTGCGCCATTACAGCCAGATCAGCCGGCGATTTGATATGTTTGAAAATATTTCCGGTTCGTATGAAACCGCAATTTTCAGCCAAAGTTCTGGAGTCACGGAAAAATTTTCCGGCTGCAGGATCGATTTTTTTCCGGGAAATGGTTTCCCGGAGCATTTTTAGAAGTTTTTCCGAAAGTTCAGCTGTCATGGCTCCTGATTTGCGGAGCACTTTTAACAGCGCAGGAGCCCAGTCTGCCATGTCGGCAAATTCCGTTATGAGTCCTGCTGCCGCCAGAGCAGCAATTACAGGATCGTTTTCTTTGCCGGAGATCTTGTACCAGCCTTGAAGAAAAATATCACGGAGATCTCCATAGATGATCATGTCGGCAACAATGCTGCCGGCAAGTTCTTCTATGGAACTGTCAGGTTTACCGGTAATGAATGCACGGCACGCTTTGTATGCCCGATTGAAAACAATACCTGACTCCTTGTTATACTGCTCCATAAGCAAGCGTGCCTCCCCGGCGCATGGAAGTTCCGATTTGATGACATCTTCGCAGAGTACTTTGGCTTCCCCCCACCGTTTTTGTGCCGCAAGTTCTTTGATTTCTCCGATATAATCATAATCCGGCAGGGAATCGTATGCTCTGTTACTATCGTTCAGTTTTATGTGAAGCAGAAAAAGTCCAAGCAGAATCAGGAGCATTCCGGCAGAGAGAAATTTTACTTTTTTGATCATTTTTTTTCCTTTGCAACATAGGAATTTCTTTTCAGCGGAGTTCTGGCGCAGCATAATACCCGGACAGAGGCTGCGCCATTTTTCATGAGTATTCCGGCAGCTGTACTCAAGGTGGTTCCGGTAGTAAGAACATCATCTACCAGCAGTACATGTTTTCCGCTGAAGGAGGGATCTTTGACCGCGAGGGCGCGTTTCAGATTTCTTTGCCGTTGTTCCTTTTGCAATCCTGCCTGCCGACGGGTGGGGAGGATCTTTTTCAAGCCGTGCAGCAGCGGTTTGCCGGTTTCTGCGGCGATGATAGCGGCGATAAGTTCGCTTTGATTGTAAGAACGGACCAAATTACGCTGCCAATGCAGCGGAATCGGAATTATTACATCAAAATATATTCCGCTTTCAGCAAGTTTTTCTACAGCAAGCATGGCGAGGGGCCGGGCAAATTCCGGACTGCGGCGGAATTTCAGATTACGGATCATTTCCCGGCCTTTTCCGGTATACTCCATGACTGCGACGGCATCTATGTAAGGCCGCATCGGAAACTCCAGACAGGCCTGACAGATCGCCAGAGCCGAATCATTCCTGCCGCCGCATCCCGGACATCGTCCCTGTACCGGAAGCAATGGAAGCTTTTTTCTGCACTCCTGACATACTTCATTGCATCCGTTACCGCTCTGTTCCATACAGAGCGGACAGCGGAAAAATCCGCACCAGGCGGCAAAACGGCGTAAAAGTTCTTTCATTTCAAAGAGAGGATATCAGTTGAGTGAGTTATTTTAAGGATCTTGCGCCAGCGGCGGCGATCGACGGTTATCTCTATCAGATCATACCTGCATCGTGCTCCGGGGATACCGAAAATCGCCATATAAAGCCGTCCCGTAGTACGGTTGCGTTTCAACTGGCGGAAAGAAAGATTGCCTGCCGGAGTGAATTGATTGTGATGCCTTATAGTTTTCACTTCAATGAAAACGATCGTATTTCCGTCAAGGGCAACGATGTCCAATTCTCCGCTTTTCAGTCTGAAATTCCGGGCCAGAATAGTGTAATTTTTGAGTTCAAGCAGTCTGACTGCCGAATCTTCTCCGAACCTGCCGATTTTCAAATGGGTTTTGCGTTGTGGATTCCCGATTATCATGAGTACAATATGGCAAAGCGTTTTTTACCTTCCAGATCCAACTTGCAAACTGCAGAAAACCCCTTTTCTGTACCGTAACGGCATATATGTTCATTTTGCCATTCGCCGAGTTCAAAAACGGCCTTTCCGCCGGGAGCAAGACGCCGTGGCAGATCATCGATTGCTTTTTTCATCAAATCCAGACCGTTATCAGGAGCCGTAAGAGCCATTACCGGTTCAAAAAAGATTTCCGGTTCACATTGCCGGTATTCCTCCTCTGAAACATACGGCAGATTGGCTGTTACCAGATCAAAAGTTCCTGCCGGTACCGCTTGCCACAGATCAGAATGGATGAAATTTATTTCTGTATCGTACCTGGCCGCATTACGGGCGGCTGTTTCAAGAGCTTTCATACTACGATCCACCGCCGTGATATGCAAATCGGGGCGTTCTTTTTTCAATGCGACAGGAATCGCGCCTGAACCGGTCCCCAAATCAATGACTGCAGCTCCGGAAGGCAGATTTTCAAGCGCAAATGATACCAATTCTTCCGTTTCCGGACGGGGGATAAGAACATCCGGATTTACTTCAAGTTCCAGATCCCGGAACGGCGCAGTACCGAGAATATACTGTGCCGGTTCGTGTCCGGCTCGGCGTTCAAGAGAAGAAATGATCTTTGCTCCGAGAGCTTCCGGGATTTCCGCATCAGGTGCAAGCTGCAGTTCGAGTACGGGGATCTTCAATATTCCGGAAAGCAGATAGAGTGTTTCATGAAGCGGGTCGTTGAAACCTGCTGCAGCCAGCATGGCAACTCCGGTTTTGCGCGCTTCTGCAACGATCATCCTTCAGAAGCCTCGCGCATCATGTCCCGGAATTCTTCGGGGGAAAGTTCCTTGAGATGTTTCCCTTTGCGGGAAAGTTTCTCGTTGAATTTGATCGCAGTTTCAGTCATGCGTTCGTGGGTTTCTTCCGAGCCTCCGACCAGACAGAAATTATCGCCTTTGGTGAGGCGTTTATGGCCGTCATGGTTATCCAGGCCCATTCCCAACAACATGGCATCGGGATCTTTTCGGTTATTCATCATAGCAGCTGTTCCTCCGTATGTTTATAATATAACCTGTTTTTTTCAAAATTCCAATTTGGAAAAGAGATAAAGCGGTGATATTTTATAGAAAGGATATGAAATTGGTAAAATTACCGGTTGAAAGAGGTATTTTTGTGGCAGATTATATATTGGAAAAACTTACGGTAGGAGCGGGCAGGGCTCCTGTCGGCATTGATTCTGCGCTGGGCAGTATCATTGCCGGAAAACTGAAGACCGCTCCAGAAAAGATCGATTATCAGATATTGGGCAAAAGTATTGACTCCCGTAAAGAACCGGTTATTATCTACAAACTGCTGATATCTTCAAATGAAAAACTTGATTTGCCGCTTGCTTCGCCGGAAGTGTCGGGAGTTATGAAAAAAGCGGAATTGCCGCTGCCGGAAAAAATTTCCCTTCGCAATCCGGTGGTGGTCGGCACCGGACCGGCCGGTATTTTCGGTGCGCTTGTTTTGGCTATGGCCGGAACAAATCCTGTTATCATAGATAGGGGGCATGATGTTGAGTCCCGTAAAACTGCGTGGCAGAAATTTTTGCAGGATCGTGAATTGGATACCGAAAACAATCTGCTTATCGGAGAAGGCGGGGCAGGGGCGTTTTCTGATGGGAAGCTCCATACCGGGACTAAAGATGTCAACCGCCGTTTTATTCTTGAAGAAATGATCGCAGCCGGAGCACCTCCGGAAATCGCTTATTTGAGCCGTCCTCATGTCGGATCGGATAAATTGCCGTCCGTTTCGATCAATTTGCGCCGCAAGATAGAAGCTCTCGGAGGAACTTTTATCTGGGGTAAAGAGGTTACAGGTGTTATCAACTCCGGCGGCCGCTGCGGCGGAGTCCGATGCGGGAGGGAGGAAATTTTCGCACCTGCTGTTTTATTGGCTCCGGGGCTTGGCGGCAGGGCATTGGTGCGCTCACTTTCAGGTATGCTGAACAGCTGTTTGAAACCGTTTCAGATGGGATGCCGTATTGAACATCCGCAATCTCTGATCGACCGTTGTCAATATCATTGTACAAACCGTCCGGCAGCATTGGGCGCGGCAGAATATCATCTGGTTTCCCGGCCGGGGGATGCCTGGAATGTAAGTTCATTCTGTATGTGTCCCGGAGGAAATGTTGTCAATGCCACGGCATGGAAAAAACACTCGATTTCCAATGGTATGAGCAATTACTCCCGGAATGGCGAATTTGCCAACAGTTGTTTGATAACTACTTTGCCGGTTGATTATTTTTCATCCGTTGATGAAGCATACACACTCATAGAAAAGATCGAAACTTCTCTTTTTGCTGCCGGTGGAGGAGATTACACTATGATCGCTCAGGATGCTGCCGCATTTCTTAACGGCAGGGCCGGCTTGAAAAATAAACATACCGGATGTGAAGTCGGGATCGTTCCCGGACGGGTCGATCACCTGCTTGTTACAGAAGTTCAGAGTGCGCTGCGGGCGGCGTTGAGATTTTTTGACCGCAAATGTCCGGGATTCATCCGTGACGGCAAGTTTGTCGGGGTGGAAAGCTGTGTGTCATCGCCGTTGCGCTTTGAGCGTAATGAAAAAGGCGAATCTTCATTGCCCGGACTTTTTCTGGCCGGTGAAGGAGTCGGTGCTGCAGGCGGGATCCTTTCCGGTGCTGCAGACGGTATTCGCTGTGCCCTGGGGATCTTACAGTAATCTTGCGGCAACGGCGGCAAGCTCGCTGCGCTCGCTGCGGCTCAATGTGATGTGCCCGTAAAGTGATTGACCTTTGAGTTTTTCCACCGCGTATGACAGACCGTTGCTGGAACTGTCAAGATAGGGATTGTCGATCTGAGCCGGATCTCCTGTCAGGATCATTTTAGTATCATTGCCGCATCGGCTTACGATGGTTTTTATTTCGTGAGGAGTCAGATTTTGAGCTTCGTCCACAATAACGAACTGTCTTGCGATACTGCGTCCGCGTATATAGGTCAAAGCCTCAAGATCTATCTTGTGGGAGTTCAACAGGGAATCTACAGTAAGTTTTGAACCGCTGCCGCTGCGTTTTGCGGTTCCCTTATTTTCCTGTTGATTCTGTTCTCCCAGCAGAAACTGCAGATTGTCGAAGATCGGCTGCATCCAGCTGCCCAGTTTTGCATCTTTGGAACCGGGAAGAAAGCCGATATCTTTACCCAGCGGAATAATGGGACGGGAAACCAGAATACGGTCAAAAAGTTCCTTGTTCAATGTCAGATGCAACGCTGCGGCCAAAGCCAGCAGGGTTTTTCCGGTTCCTGCTCCGCCGACCAGAGTTACCAGTCTGATTTCCGGATCCAGGAGCAACTCAAGAGCCATACGCTGTTCCCGGTTTCTGGGAGAAATGTTCCACACTTTATCAGTCAGTGAATAATCAAGAAGCCGGAGTTTGCCGTTGCCGTCAGCTCTGCCGACGGCATATTTCTGGTTGTTATCTTCGCACTCCGCCACCGCAAAGGAGTTGGTGAAAAGCTGTCTGTTTATTTCCATCTCCCGGTCGCGGAAAAATCCGGCGAGCTGTTCTCCGGAAACCTGTATAGTTACAGAACCGGTGTGGAATTTATCCGAGCTCACCTTGTTGCTGTCAAAATCCATGACTTTGATACCGAGAGCGTCTGCTTTCAGCCGCACATTGATATCCTTGCTTATCATTATGACCTGGCTGTCATGCTTCAGGTGGCGTTCATAAGCGACACGGAGGATCCGGTTATCAGGCACGCTGCCCGGCATATCTCCGGTGCTGAATAAAGCATCTACTGCTTTTTCTTCAGGTGAGCCGGGTGTGAGTGAGGAAGAAAGTACAAAGAGCCTTCCGGCAGCACTTTTGGACACTCTGGAAAGCGGGATCCCATACCGGAGCATGCCCGGTTCTTTTTCCGATTGCCGCAAACGGTCAAGTTTGCGGATCACCATACGGGCGTTGCGCCCCAGTTCATCATTATTCTTTTTGAACTTGTCAAGTTCTTCAAGAACCGCCATGGGGATTATGACATCATTATCCTGAAACGACTCAATGCTTTGAGCACTGTGAAGCAGAACATTGGTATCAAGAACAAAACTTTTTATCTTACCCATGGCAATCAGCTCCGGGGAAAATCAGGGTTCCCTGTCGTAGTTTTCTGTTGCCTGACGGACAGCTGCAGAACGGGAACGGACTCCGGTGGCGGAGGCGTTGAGGATCCGTTTGCTTACGAAGGGGAACGGCACAAAACTTTCTGTGATCATGATATTCTGATTGATCATTCTGGTTGCCCCTTTGCTCTTGGCCTCTTTGGTCAGCAGCCAGACTGCGTTGTCGGTAGTCTGGGTGTAGGTGAAAAAGGTGAACTTATTATCGCCCAATCCTCCGGTGATCATTGGCAGACCCAGGAAATAATATCCGGAAATCTGCACAAGTATCTGGCAGGTGGCTTTTTCATTTGGCGTTCCGCAAGCCAGTCCGTTGAAGTTCTGGGTCGATTCAACAGAGGTACATCCGGCAAGCAAAAGTCCGGCTGCGGCGGCGATGGCAAAAATGTTCTTTTTCATAATTTATTATCCCTTTATCATTTATTCTGCTT
>JAFVRT010000138.1 GCA_017504125.1 Lentisphaeria bacterium | reverse complement strand
TTGCCCGAAATATTGAGCCGGACCAACAAATACGGAGCTCCGGTTACGATATTGATGATCCAGGCGTTGATAGTAACAGTACTCGGCGGGCTTTATTTCATCATGAAAAATGTCAATGTTGCCTTCTTTGTACTTTCAGCCATGACTGTTACCCTTTACCTCATCATGTACATGCTCATGTATCTTTCGGCATTGAAACTCCGTTACAGCGCACCTGAACTCCCCCGTTCTTACCGTATTCCCGGTTCATGGTTCGGGATCTGGCTGGTCACCATTATCGGACTTCTGGGAGTAGGTTTTGCTTTTGTGGTGGGATTTTTCCCCCCGACCAATCTTACTGTGGGAGATCCGGCACTTTATGTTTCGCTGGTTACCGGAGGTACTGTAGTTTTTACCGGAATCCCGTGGATAATGCACTTCTGCAGAAAAAACAGTAGTGAAACACGGGAAGCAGTAAATAACCAATAATAAGGAGGGAAATTATGTCACTGCATCAAACTCCATGTGCAGGCCTGGTAGATGATACCTACGCCTCAGCCGCTCTGCGTCACAGTGCGGAAAAGTTCAAGATCCCCGCCGATGGACAACCGGCACGGGATGTCTATGAACTGATCCATGATGAACTTATGCTGGACGGTAATGCCCGCATGAATCTTGCAACATTCTGTACCACTTGGGATGAAACGGAAATACGCAGACTCATGGATGAATGTATCAGTAAAAACATGATCGACAAAGATGAATATCCCCAGACTGCCGAAATTGAAATGCGTTGTGTACACATGCTTGCAGATCTGTGGCATTCTCCGGAAAGTGCCGTCACCATGGGCTGTTCCACTACCGGTTCCAGCGAAGCTGCCATGCTGGGCGGTTTGGCTATGAAGTGGCGGTGGCGCAAAAAAATGCAGCAGCAGGGGAAGAATTGCGACAGGCCGAATCTTATTACCGGCCCGGTGCAGATATGCTGGCACAAGTTCTGCCGTTACTGGGATATCGAATTGCGGGAGATCCCATTTGCTCCCGGAAGATATACCTCAACTCCGGAAGAAGTGATCAAGCGGTGTGACGAAAATACCATAGGTGTGGTAGCAACTCTTGGTACCACCTTTACTTTGCAGTATGAACCGGTACGCCAGATCGCTCAGGCTCTGGATAAACTGGAAGCTGAACGGAAATTGGATATCCCGCTTCATGTGGATGCAGCTTCAGGCGGTTTTCTGGCTCCTTTTCTGGAACCGGATCTGGAATGGGATTTCCGCCTGCCCCGTGTACGGTCGATAAATTCTTCCGGACACAAGTTCGGTCTTTCTCCGCTGGGTGTGGGGTGGATCCTCTGGCGTACCAAAGAAGATTTAAGCGACGATCTGATATTCTATGTCAATTATCTGGGAGGGAATATGCCGACTTTTGCCCTCAATTTTTCCCGTCCCGGCGGACAGATCATTGCTCAGTACTACAATTTTCTCCGCTATGGTTTTGAAGGGTACAGAAAGATCCAGCAGAGTTGCCGCGAGGGGGCCAGATTTTTTGCCGACCGTATCCGCAGTACCGGTATCTTTGAACTGATCAGCGGCGGCGGCAATGGAGAAGTTCCCGGAGTTTGCTGGAAACTCCGTCCCAACAGCAAAGTGCCGTTTACTCTCTATGATCTGGCTGACCGGCTCCGTACCCGCGGCTGGCTGGTTCCGGCTTATTCTCTGCCGCCAAACTGTGAAAACACCGTTATCCAGCGTATTCTGGTGCGTCACGGAGTGAGCGTGGATCTGCTGAATCGTCTTGCTGATGATCTGGACGATGCGATCAAATATTTCAACACTCACCCGACAGGTAAGGTGAGTGCAAAAGAAGGTTCTGCCTTCCATCATTAATCCACAAAAGAAAGGAAATCAATTATGTGGAAACAAACCGTCAAATTTGTGGTTGCCGCCATGGTGTGCGGCGGATGCTGTGCAAGTTCCGATTGCGGAGCTGCCGAAGTAATTGAAGAAGTCGTGGTGGTGGCTCCGGAATCCAAAGGGGCGATGAGCTGTGCCAAGGCGGTCAAGCCCGCGGATACTGCTCCCAATGCAAAGGGAAAAGATGCTGTCACCAAGCCCAAATCTTCAGAGGCCCGCAAGGTGGGGCAGCAGATGGTGAACAGCATTTGCAAAGGTGATGCCAAAGGTTTTTGCGGCAAACTTTGCGCAGATATGAAAAAGAAATTCTCACATGACCATTTCTTCAAGCACCACAAGCAGCTTTATGATAAGATGGGCAAACCGGTCAAGGGTGAATTTCTGGCAGAACTTGCTCATCCCGTTTTTAATATCTCCGTGTGGAAAGTTACCTTTTTGAAAGAAGTTCCCGGCAAGAAACCCGAAGAACGCCAGGCTCTCTTTCAGGTGGTGACCGGAGAAAGAAACGGTCAGATGCAGCTGCTCAACTTCGGTTTCATCTGATCAGAAAGACCGGCATGGCATGCGTAGATTTGTAAAAACAGCATGTCTGCTGACGGTGATCCCGGCAGCGGTACTCCTTTGCGGAGCCGCCGCTGCCGGAACCGGACAGAGAAAGCAGACACTGCATTTTATACAGGACGATGCTCAGGACAGGATGATCTCAAGGATCTTTACCTTGAAATATTTACATGCCAACGACATTGCTCCTTTTGTCACCGGTATGGTCAGACGCTACAATATGAATTCAAGTGTCAGTTGTTTCAGTTATGTGTACGGCAATACCAGGCAGCAGATACTTTCAGTAACAACTCCGGCCAGGATGATGGTGTGCGTGGAGGATTTTTTGCAGAAAGCCGACCGCAGGATCACGGTAAACGGCAAGGTGCCTGATGAAATACTTTGCGGGACAGGGGTCACCAGAGGAGTTTACCGCCCCCGTTACCGCTCCGGGCAGATACTCATTAATCTGATCGTCAACGCATTGGTCAATGCCGGACCTTATTCTTCATTGTACGGCTATGATGCGAATTCAAATCAGATATACTGGAAGGATAACGGATCAAATACCGCTTATGTCTATCAGTTCTTGAGTTATATCGACCGTCCGCCGCCGCAATTGAAGATGAGTTTTTCCGTATTTGAAGTACGCGAAAGTACTTTGCGGGATGTGGGGATCGAATATCTTGCCTGGAAAAACGGTCCGGGATTGAATTTGCTGCAGTTCGGTTTTCAGGCGATCGATCTCAGTTCCGCCGGCAGTACCGCGCTGCAGGGATTGAGCGGTCCGTTGGGCGGATTCTTTTTTGCACCGCAGTTTGATGCAAGTTTCATAAGAGTCCTTGAACAATCCGGCAATGCAAAGATTTGTGCTACAGGAGAGATGACGGTTTCCAACTCTGACACTCAGAGTTATGAATTGAGTTTCAATCCGGGTCTGCAGAATATCATCAAAAGCCGTAACGATCAGAGTTCGGTCACAGGAGCTTTGCTTTCAGCACAAGCCAATATAATGCAGCTCAAGATAGTAACTCCGGTGGTATGTATCGATAATGAAGAACCCGATGCGTTTACCATTCCTCCTTATTACCCCGGTATCAACAGCGGCCGTCCCGGAATTCTTTTCTTCGGCTACGAGATAAAAAATTCCGGAAGTGTGGAACGGAACAATTACGGAACGGAGCTTATAAGTTCCACCACATTTTCAGGCAATGCCGGAATAGAACTCAACCGGGAAAAAATACTCGGATCATGGGAGCTTGAGCGTGAAGTGGAACAGACCATAGGAATACCATGGCTGTCAGAGATACCTTATCTGAAATATTTGTTTTCCACAACTACGGTAAATCGTGAAAGATCATATTTTTTTCTGACGGTAAATGCAGAATTGCCGGATACCGCAAAACCGGCTGATCTTTCCGGTAAATTGATCAAATTGCGGTAAAATATTTTCCGGGATCATAATTATGATAAAAAGATTTCTGTCAATAGCTGTTTTGGCCTCATTTGCTCTGTACGGTGCACCGGAAGTCCCCAGCGCACCGAGAGATTCCAATTTTCAGCGTACCGGGGCATACGATGCCACCAGGATCCAGGCGAAGTTCATGATACAGGTCAAAGAGGATACCAAAGTTGTCCATGTCATACGGGACAACAGCGATCCGCGGGTCATCACCCGTTCCTATATGCTTTATCATGCTGATGCTTATGAAATACGGGATTTTCTGCGTGAGATGGTACAATCCAAACAAGTCGGCAACACCGCTTTGCAGCAAAATTATCCCGGAAATACTGCCAACAGCTCCGGGGCCGGATATACTGCAACTTCTTCTTCGGTATCTCCTGCAGTTCCGGTCAATGCCCAACCGACATTTACTCCGACTGCCCAGCTTGGCAGCAATACGGCTGTGGAGTGTCTGAAATACGCTGACGGTTCCGGATTGCTGATCATCAGTGCCGAAGAATACCGTTTTTATGATCACGACGGCGGCATGGGATTCGACTCCATGGTAAAATTTCTTGACCGGCCGCAAATGGGCAATATGACCGGGACCCAGACTTTTTTCTATCTGCCCCGTTATGTTCCGGCCAGGAATCTGCAGCCGCTTATAACCAATGTCGGCATGAATGTTCAGGATGTGACTGAACTGTGGCAGGGCAGCGATGCTGTGGCTTATGATCCCGGTCTGAACATGCTTATTTTTGATGTGGCCAATTACTCCATGGCCAATGTGGAGGAAATGCTGAAAAAATACGATGTGCCGATACCGCAGGTGAGGTTGAAAATCACCTTGTATGAATTCTTTACCGAAAATGACGACCGTATAGGAGTTGATTTTCAGGCGTGGAAAAATAACGGCGGTATGAATTTCTTTTCTGCCGGCGGCAGGTTCAGAGATAACTGGGCCGCTCTTTATTCCGGGGCAGGACCTGTTCCCACCGGTTCCGAGCGTACCGGATTTTATAACTTCAATCCCAAATGGAATACCCGTTATCTGGATTTTCTGACTTCTATCGGTAAGGGCGAGGTGATATACAGCGGTGAAATAGTGATACGCAACAATACGCCGGGCTCCATGTCCAATACAAGCGAACTTTTTTACTTTGATACCACTCCGCCGGAAGATGAAACCCAATTGATCAAACTGTTTTCCGCTCTGGTCAATAAAGTGATCCGGGGCGAGGACATCCAGGTATGGAAAGCTCCGCAGCAGCAAACTTTGAAACAGAGCAGTTTCGGCTTTACAATGAATATCTCCAATGCTTCGGTAACAGAAGAAGAAACCAACTTTACTGTTTCATTGAAAAATTCAAGTCTGATAGGTTTTGACTCCAATGGCGTGCCCCGCTTTTCTGAAAGCACCATAAACAATCTCAATATCAGCTTGCCTCACGGGAAAAACAGCTTTGTTATCGGCGGATTGAAAAAATCTTCTGAAGTGCGTTCAAGATCCGGAATACCGCTGTTAAAAGATATCCCCATACTGGGCTGGCTGTTTTCCACCGAATCCACCTCAGTCAAACGCACGACTCTGGTGGTGGCAGGGGAGTGTTCGGCAGATTCCCCGACATACAATCCTTACGGCAGAAACATGACCAAACCGGAACAGAACTGAAAAAAAACGGGCCGCAGCAGTTTGCTGCAGCCCGTTGATTCTTTTTACCGTTCCGTTTACGCTCTTGAAGCGGCGATACGGGCGGCTACCTCTTTTTCGTAGGCATCGAAGTCATCGATCACGATCTGGGCAACTCCGCTTTTGACAGCGGCCTCAGCCACTTTGCGGGCGACCGCAGGAACTACACGGGGATCGAAGGGTTTGGGGATAAGCATATCCTTGCGGAGTCCTGCGGGCGTATCAAACAGTCCGCGGGCGGCATCAGCGGGATAGGCTTTTTTCAGTTCAGCTTTGACATCTTCCGGGATCTCGGCGCGGGCGAGTTCCGCCAGAGCAAGAGAAGCGGCAAGTTTCATTTCTTCATTGATATCTTTGGCACGGACATCGAGGGCACCGCGGAATATGCCGGGGAATCCCAACACATTGTTGATCTGGTTGGGGAAGTCGCTGCGTCCGGTTCCGGTCAGCGCGGCACCGGCTGCCATAGCCACATCCGGGAAGATTTCCGGAGTGGGGTTGGCCATGGCAAAGACGATGGCATCGCGGTTCATGGATCTGACCATGTCTGCTGTAACACAGTTGGGCGCGGAAAATCCGAGGAATATATCTGCGCCTTTCATGGCATCAGCAAGAGTACGCAGTTCAGTATCTTTGGCAAAGAACTGCTGTTCTTCGTTCAAATTGGGGGAGTCTTTGCGGATGACACCTTTGCTGTTGCACAGGATCATATTTTCCACTTTGGCACCGGCAGCAAGATAGAAACGGCTGCAGGCCAAACCGGCGGCACCGGCACCATTGACCACGAAACGGCATTCTTCGATTTTTTTGCCGATAAGCTGCAGACCGTTGAGGATCGCAGCCAGAGAGATGATTGCAGTACCGTGCTGGTCATCGTGAAAGACCGGGATCGAGAGCATTTTTTTCAGTTCCCGTTCCACCTTGAAACAGGCGGGAGCAGCGATGTCTTCGAGGTTGAAACCGCCGAAAGTCGGTTCCAGAGTGGCTGCTGCGGCAATTAGTTTGTCTGCATCGGTCTTGCCGTCTGCGTTGGCGACCCGGTTCAAACATACGGGGATCGCATCAATATCGGCGAAGTGCTTGAAAAGCACCGCTTTACCTTCCATGACCGGGAGTCCTGCTTCTGCACCGATATTGCCCAGACCGAGGACTGCGGTCCCGTCGCTGATAACAGCCACGGTGTTGCTGCGGAAAGTATAACGCCACACATTTTCCTTGTTTTCTTTGATTTCCAGACAGGGCTGTGCCACGCCGGGGGTGTATGCCAGAGAGAGTTCTTCTCCGCTGGTACAGGGTTTGGTGGATCTGACAGCGATCTTGCCGGGCTTGCCTTCGCTGTGATAGGCAAGTGCTTTCTGTTTCAATTCTTCCGGAGTCATTTTTTCTGATACCTTCTTTATTTTATGTGTTTTACACAAGTTGTACGGTCGTATAATATACCATTCGGGAGCTTGAAAGTCAAACCGCACAGCAGCAGTTGCTGTTTCAATATTCCGCGATTTTCCGGAGCAGCTCCGCTGCAGCTCCGGGGAAGGCCGCCTTGAGAGCAGCATCGCTTCGCTGCCGGTTCAGTTCCGGATCATTTTTCAGCTGTCTGATAAGTTCTGCGGCTTTTCTGACGGTGAAATCTTTATCTTCCACCATATCGGCGGCACCGGCGTTTTTGTAAAATTCTGCATTGTCGTTCTGATGTTTTTCGGCTGCATAGGGATAAGGTATGAGAACTGCGCTTTTGCCGAAAAGGGCCAGTTCTGCCACGCTGGAACCGCCTGAACGGCAGAATACCGCATCTGCGCTGCCGAGAAAAAGTTCCATCAAAGGAGAGCTTTCTATGACCAGACTGGGCGCGGTACATTTTTCATAGAAAGAACGGGTTTCCTCAAGTTTGCCTCTGCCGGTGAGGTGAAGTATCTGCAGATCGTTTCCGGCTTCAGCTGCAGCCTGAGGCAGAGTGCGGTTGAAAGTTGCCGCGCCCTGACTGCCGCCGAAGATCAATATGGTGAAAAGATCACTCCGGAATGAAGTTCCGAACTGCCTGTTGAGTTCTGCGATGGCTTCGTCCTTGCTTATGGTGCGCCGGGATTCCAATTCGCGCCGTACCGGCATGCCGGTACAGAAAACTTTGCAGCGGCAGCTGCCGGCATTGACGGCTGGAAAGGCTGTGGCAAGAAAACGCGCTTTGCGGCTCATGAAACGGTTGGCTTTGCCGATACGGGCATTGCCGTCATGTAAAAATACCGGTATTTTCAGCAGGACCGCAGCCAGATAAGCCGGAGCAGAAGCAAATGATCCCATGATGATGATGCAGTCGGGACGCTTGTGCAGAAAGCGGTTCAGCACCTTGAAAAATCCTCCGGCAAGTCCCAGCAGAAACAGTATGGCACGCCAGGGATTTTTTCCCGGACTCGGCATACGCGGCAGAACCAGAGCGGAAATACCTTTTTTTCCGGCCTCCAGACTTTGTTTTTCAGAATTCACACCGGAAAGCAGCAGCGAAACATCTTTCTGTTTTTCTGCAAGTTCCACAGCGATACTCAATCCCGGATAAAAGTGTCCTCCGGTTCCTCCGCAGCTGATGTATACACGGTCGTATTTCATTTATTTTTTTCCGAAAAATTTTCGCACAGAGTTTATGATCCCGTCGCTGTAATCCGGACGGATCGACTCCATGGCAACTGAAAGAAGCAGACTTACTGCGATTATTGAAGCAGCGATATTGCTGCCTCCGTAACTTATGAATGGTGCCGGCATCCCTTTGGTTGGAACTGAACCGGAAATCACTGCCAGATTTATGAGAGCCTGAAGCTGTATCGCCACCGCCAGACCGAATGCCAGCAGCATGCCCAACCGGGATCTTGAACCGGTGGCGATACGGATCGCAAAGTAGCCCCAGAGCAGATAGAGCAATATCACCAGCCATATCACGATCAATCCCAGTTCCTCTCCAACTACGGAAAGAATGAAATCGGTATGCTGTTCCGGCAGATATTTGGTTTTCAGACGGCTTTGTCCGAAACCGAGTCCGAACCAGCCTCCGGACCCCAGAGCAAGCAATGAACGGTAAAGCTGATATCCGGCATTCAGACCGTCTTTGCCGGGATCTGAAATAGTTATGATCCGCGACAGGCGTTCCGGGTCGGAAAGCACTTTGTAGGTGAAATAAGTCAGCACGACACCGCCTCCGGCAAGGAGATAGCGCAATTTCAATCCGGCGGCCACCATGATCGCTGCTGCTGCGCTCAATACCAGCAGACATGTTCCCATATCTTTACCGGCCCAGATCAACGCTCCGGAAAGTCCGATCGCTGCGCCCAGCGGTATTATGCCCCTCGGATGTTTGAAACGGGAAAAATAGCGGGAAAAGTCGGTACAGTATCCGGCAACAAAAATACACAACGCTATCTTGGTGAGTTCGGAGGGCTGGAGAGAAACTTCGCCCAAACCGGGCATTGGAAATCTGATCCACCGCCTTGCTCCGTTGACCGGATCAAAAAACAGAGCCGCCACCAGCAGCAGCATGCATATCAGAAGCCAGATGCCGCGGTTTTTGCATATTCTGCGGTATCCGGCGGTAAATATCACGGAACCGGCACCGATCCCGGCAAAGACCCAGATCAGCTGCTTTTTGAAAAAACTGATCCCGCTCAGGGTGAAACTTGCTGAATAGAGCATGGTCAGTCCGAAGGATATGAGTATGACCGTTACGGCCAGCAGCCCCAATGCGCTTGCCGCGCAGTCAGGCAGAGTTTCCTCCTCCCTGCCCGGAGGCAGGGAAAAGTCCGGGATACGGTTGATTCTGGGCGGCATTGGACGATCACTCCGGGATCACGGCGTTGGTTCCGGAGGTGAGTTTGGCGAGTTTCAGCTCCTTCACGACTTCAATTGCATCGGCATCGTCGAAGACCCGGCGGGGGGAAAGTTCGACTTTGACATTGTCTTCCACGGCCACTCCGGCGGCTTTGAGTCTGCGCAGATCTCTGGCGATAAGCATTTCACGGCAGCTTTCAACGGAGTCCACCCCGGTAGGATTTTTGGTTGGGGCGAACATTTCTGCTCTGTTGCCTTCAAGGACCAGAGTTTTTCCGGCAAGAGCGAGAGCGTCAAAGATGAAGGACTCCAATTTTACGCCATTGGGAGTTTCCGGTTTGTCGTTTCCGATACACGGGATCTTTTTATCAGCACGGTGCCATGGCAGCTTGAGTCTGCCTGAAGCAGTAAGCTGCTCCACAAAAGTGCGTGAGATCACATGGATCGCCGGACTTCCGGAAATAAAACGCAGAGAACCGTCCGGGTTCCGGGATTCCGCCAGTTCTGCGGGCAGATCACTGTATTCGATTATTTCCAGTTTGCCGTTGCAGATGCAGAAATTCCCCAGTTTTTCAAAGGCGTTGGTTTTGGCCAGCATGATGGCACTCATTTCGGAGTTTTCAAGCGCGTGCATACCGATAAACAGCGGATTCACCACCGGAACGAGAGGATTATCGACCTGAAAATAAGAGATATATTCGATGCCGTCTTTTTTCATCTGATCCAGAGCACCGGATTTCCGCAGCGCAAGCAGAGTGCCGCCGTGTCCGTCCGGTGAAAGAGCGAGAGAATCCGACGATGCCAGCAGCAGTTTGCCGTCATATCCGATCGCCGGCATGGTTCCCTGAGTAAAGAAAAATACCTGATCTTCCCTGAGTCCGAGGTTGTTCCGTTCCCGGAAAAATTTTTCTGTGGCACTCCGGTTCAATGCGCTGGTCATCACATACCATTTGATCGGAGCTCCGTACTTTTCTTCAGCGCGGGCGATGCTCTGGGCGAAATATTCAAAGAGCGTCCGTCCGGAAACCGGGCCGATGGGGTAAGTGCCTTTGGGGGCATCGAATCCCAAACGGGTCCCCTGTCCTCCGGCAACGGTAAGACAGGCGACTTTGCCCTGTTTCAAGAGTTCTTCACCTTTGGCAAAGGCGGCATTTTTGCGTTCTTCTTCGGCAGAGTTCCGGGGAACGAGAGGAAAATAAGGGGCCGGTTTCACATCATCGGGGATGGAAACTTCAGGTTTACGCAGTACATAGTTTGTGATGAGTTCCGGTAATGCTTTCCAATCAATGGCGCAGAGCTGGGCGGCGAGTTCTGCTGAGTCGTATGACAACAGGTGTTCCTGTCCGGCGGCGATAATGGCGGATTTGATTTCTTCCGGCAATTTCATAAGAGTATCTATCCTTTCTGTCGGGGTATTTTATTGCATTTTACATAATATGTAATCTTTTTGTGTAATTTTCAAGTTTCTGCCGGGGAATTTTTTGCATGTTCTTTTTAAATCGACTTGAATAGCAGCCTGCCTTGTGATAAATTATAAACGAAGCATATAACAATAACTTTTCATTACCGGGGAATTTTTATGGAATATGAAGCAGTGATCGGTCTTGAAGTGCATGTTCAGGTCAGGACCAAAAGCAAGATGTTTTGTTCCTGCGTCAATGTTTACGGCGCAGAAC
>JAFVRT010000137.1 GCA_017504125.1 Lentisphaeria bacterium | reverse complement strand
TTCCAACTACATCCGCACCAACATCCGGGATCCCCTGGCCCGTGTTGATGGTGTAAGTGAAGTAAGTATTATGGGAGAGCGCAATTACTCCATGCGTATCTGGATCGATCCGATCAAACTTGCTGCTCTGAATATCGCTCCTGACGATGTGGCAGCTGCTGTCCGTTCCCAGAACCAGCAGGCTGCGGCAGGTTCCGTGGGAACTGAATTCAGCCACGACTCCATGCAGCTCAAAATCAGTACTCTCGGCCGCTTGAAAACTGTAGAACAGTTCGGAAATATCATAGTCAGAAGTACCAGCGGCGGCCGTCAGGTCAAACTCAAAGATATTGCCCGTATCGAATTAGGTGCGGAACAATATTCCAACAGCAGCTATTACAACGGCGAAGGCAGCGTTGCTTTGATGATCTACCGTAATGATGACTCCAACGCCATCGCTGTTGTGGATCGGGTCAATGCGCTGTTGAAAGATCTTTCCAAAAATTTCCCCAAAGGGGTAAGTTATACCATTGCCTATGATCCTACGAAATATATCCGTATTTCGCTGGAAGAAATCGCCATGACATTGCTTATGACTTTGATCCTTGTGGTGATCATTACTTATGTCTTTTTGCAGGATTGGCGTGCGACCCTTATTCCGACCATTACGATCCCTGTCAGTTTGATAGGTACATTCATTTTCCTCATTCCGTTGGGATTTTCCATCAATATTCTTACCATGTTTGCGCTTATTCTGGTTATCGGATCATTGGTGGATGATGCCATTGTGGTAACAGAAAATACCATGAGTATCATGGAAAAAGAGGGACTGCCGCCCAAAGAAGCCGCATCAAAAAGTATGCAGCAGATCACCGGGGCGGTCATTGCTACGACTCTGGTTATCGTGGCGATTTACGCGCCGGTCGGATTCTACGGCGGAATGGTGGGAACTATTTATGTGCAGTTCGCCGTGACGATGTGTGTTTCTCTGTGTCTTTCCACCGTGAACGCTCTGACCCTGAGTCCTGCACTCTGTGCCATATTGCTGCGTAAGCCTCAGCCGACACGAAACCATTTCTTCAAGGGGTTCAACTTCTGTTTGAATAAGAGCTGCAACTGGTATTTGAAGATTTCCGGGTTCCTTGTCCGTTATCTTATAATCACCGTTATACTCTTTGGTGCGGTTTTGGCTCTCAATTACTACTTCTACAATCGTATCCCGTCTTCATTTATTCCGACTGAAGACAAAGGTGCTTTGATGAGTTCGGTGGAACTTCCTCCGGGAGCTGCCTTGACCAGAACCAGCGAATCTCAGCGTAATATTCTTGAGAAGACCAAAAAAATTCCCGGTGTGAAAGATGTTATTTCTGTCAGCGGCTTCAGTTTTACCGGCGGAACCGGTGAAAATGTCGGTATGGCGATCTTTGTTCTCGAAGATTGGGAAAAGCGTACCACCAAGGCAACTGAAGCCGATGAGATAATGAAAAAACTTCAGGGCGAATTGAGTAAGATACCGACCGCCAGTGTGCAGGTGTTCCAGCCTCCGGCGATCATGGGACTCGGTGTTACCGGCGGTGTGAGTTTCATGCTTCAGTGTACCGGCAAGCAGACTCCTCAGGATCTTGAACTTGCGATCCGTAAACTTGTTTCAGATATCCGCAGTTTTCCCGGAGTGCGGGTGGCATTCTGCAGTTATGATGCTTCGACTCCGCAGTTGTTTGTCGATATCGACCGCGACAAGGCTGAAGCTCTCGGAGTTCCGGTAAGCCGTATTTTCTCTGTGCTGCAGGGTAATGTCGCATCAGCTTACTTGAACGACTTCAACTTGCAGGGCTATTCTTTCAAAGTGAAACTTCAGGCAGAAGGGCGTGATCGTGAAACGGTCAATACCCTCAATTCTCTGACCGTTAAAAACAATGACGGCAAGATGGTGCCCCTGAGTTCAGTTGCTACCATGCGTTATACTGTCGGCCCCCGTCTGGTGACCCGTTTCAATCAGTACATGGCGGCACAGGTGAATGTGATCCTGGTTCCCGGAACTCCTTCCGCACCTGTCATGGATCTGGTGGAAAAGAATGTGAGTTCGAAATTGGGCCGTGATTATCAGGTCGAATGGGTCGATATGGCCCGTCAGGAACGGGATAACGAAGGCCGTATCCTGCTGCTGCTGCTTTTCGCGACAGTTTTCGGATATCTTTTCCTTGTTGGACAGTACGAAAGCTGGATTATGCCCCTGCCGGTCATGCTTACCATCAGTTTCGCCACATTGGGCGGATTGATAGGTTTGAAATACATCACCCAGATAGGAAGCCTTTTCGGTATCGAATATACCGGAATGGACTTGAGTATTTACGCTCAGCTGGGATTGGTGATGCTTATCGGTCTTTCCAGTAAGAGTGCTATTCTTATGGTGGAGTTTTCCAAGCAGGCCCGTGACGAAGGCATGGCGATCAAAGATGCCGCGCAGGAAGGTTTCAAACAGCGTTACCGTGCTGTGCTGATGACCGCCTGGAGCTTCGTTATCGGTGTGTTCCCCATGGTGATCGCTACCGGAGCCGGTTCTGAAAGCCGCCGAGCCATCGGTGTTACCACCTTCTACGGTATGCTTATGGCGACTATCATCGGGATCGTATTCATTCCGCCGTTGTTCGTAATATTCCAGACCATCGGCGAAAAGATCATGGGCGGAAACAAAAAACGCGGCTGATCTTTCGAAGTTCACAAACGGACTGCCTGGAATGGCAGTCCGTTTTTTTTATGTATGTGCATTGACAGAGAAATATCGATGCATAGCCACGCCGGCAGGAGTTGCCATGGAGATATGCCGGAGCAGTTTGCTGTCGTATCCCAACCGTCTGTATAATTGATAGTGGAGAGGATACTTCTGCTGACCGGGGTATATCAAAAATTTCAGGCAGAGCATTCCATCAGGTGGAGATGTTGTCAAAAACATCTTCGCAATGAGGATCCTGCGGCCCGGTCGACAGAAGTTACGATCACTTTATCCCTTATTGCTGAATTCAATTTGCGCCGAGGAATCCTTTGACTGCGGCGGCCTGTTCCGGCCACTTGAGGATCTCGCGGTCGCCGAGGATCACCAGACCGTTGATCTTGCCTTCAGCAAGGAGTTTGCGGGCCCCCTTGAGCTGGTGGATCAGCAATTCCGGCATTGCTCCGGCATCGGCGGTGCCGTAATCGTGGAGAAAGAGTCCCATAAGGATCTTTTTGCCGGGGAAATTGGCGCGGTAGAGGTCAACATTTTTTTCCAGATCCAGCAATTCCTCCTGATACCAATGCCAGAGATTCACTCCGTCGAGGTAGGGCTGGATCCCGGTGAAATCTTTTTTGCCCAGTTCGTGACAGTAGACAACTCCGAAAAGTTCCAGAGCCGGATTGTGTTTTTTGAGATTTTTGCTGACGGTGGCCACCTGTTCGATCTTTTCGGGGGTAACGGAAAGGGATCCGGAGGTCATATCATCCATCATACCGCCTTTGATATTGGGGTATTTCAGAGAAAGCAGGCTGAGTTTTTCGGCACATTCCGCATCGGTTTCCGGCTGCTGTCCGGGAGCGCGGCAGGTGGTCGTGACCATGGCGAGAAGTTTTTTCATGCCGGAGTGGAGCGCGATCATTTCTTCACTGGTACGGCCATAGACATAAACACCATTTGAAGCATTGTAGTATTTTGCATTACGCACAAGGGTGTCGGGCTGCATAGAACCGCCCCATTGAGGAGTCGGACCGCCCCAGAGCCAGAGATTTTCTTCTGTAATGGGGATCCCCCGGTCGAATTCGGGAGTTTCAGCAAGTATCTCACGGACTTTTTCTGCGAAGGCATTGTATTCAGGAGCCAGCTGGCGGAAATATTCTTCATTGATAGGCCGGCGGGTGATATCTTCAACGGCACAGCGGCCCATATATCCCGGGGCAGCGGTATCGCCCAGAGTTATATTCATTGCTTTCCGCAGTTCTTCGCTGCGCTTTATCAGATTTTCTCTGAGTTCTTTCAGTTCAGCCATGGTATATTTTTTTCCTTATGTTTTGTGTAAAAATGTTGACAATATTTACGGCATGTGTTATATTATACCACATAAAAACTCTTTTGGCAATGTCAAATGGTAAAAATTATATGTCAAATCGTCATAGAGTCTTGCAGCAGCTGTATCATGTTCAGGTTCCGGAACTGGAAATATTGAAGTGTGGTGAGTGCCGGCCTAATTACTGGAATTATCCGGAATCACGGTTCCGGTACTGGTGCTTTTATTGGAATGCAACTCCGGGAGCGGTCATTGTTTCCAACGGCAGAACTTTTGAACTTACTCCGGAAAAGGCGGTGCTTATTCCGCCATTTACTCCTTTTGCCACAGAAATGCGTATGCCGTTCAGTCATTTCTATGTTCATTTTTCCGGAGACGGCATATTGGAACGGGTCAGACCGGGAATAATCGGGATCTCAGGAACGATCGCTGCAAATTGTGTTGAAAATATTCCGCAGTCCCATCTTGCCGGAGCCGCCGCAGCTGTTTATGCGCTGCTGTATCAGGCGATAGCTCAGATTCCGGCAGAATCTTTTACCGGCAATGAAGAATCTGTTATGGACAAAAAGATACGCAAGATCATTGATATCATGTATGAAAATCCGGGGGACCTTCCCGGCAACCGGCAGCTGTGCCGCATGACGGGTATGAACATAAATGAGTTTTATACGGTTTTCAAAAAGGAAACCGGACTGTCGCCCCGGCAGTACCTGCTGATGCTGCGTATGGAACATGCTTCGCAATCTTTGCGGCACAGTAAACTTTCAATCGATGAGATCGCGGAAAAATACGGTTTTGCCGACCGTTATCATTTTTCCAAATCATTCCGTAAATATTTCGGGCTTCCTCCGGTAGAATTCCGGAGGCGGCACGACATTCAAGTATAAAAATAAGGAAATCAGATCATGCCGAATCGTGTGCAGGAATATTATGTGGAAATGGACGATGGAGTAAAGCTTTATACTTTCTGCATATTGCCGGAAAATGCAGAAAAAGTCCCCGTCATCATTTTCCGGAGTCCTTATTATCAGGCTGAACCGGTGGATAAAGAGGCTTTGGAAAAACAGGAGCTTCACGGCTATGGCTTTGTCCAGCAGCATTGCCGCGGTACCGGCATGAGCGAAGGGGAGTGCATACCATATATCAATGAACGCAACGACGGTTTGAAACTTCTGGAATGGGTGCGGCAGCAGGAGTTTTATAATGGTGAGATCTTTCTCTGCGGAGGAAGTTACGGGGCATCTGTACATTACTCATACATGGATACCGATCCGGCTGATGTAAAAGGAGCTTTTCTGGCAGTTCAGGACAGCGAGCGTTACAATATCATTTACCGCAACGGCTTTTTCAAACCCGGACTTCATGGCAACTGGGCCGTGGGCATGTACCGGAAAAAAGCCATTTCAAAGAAAAATCTTGTGCCGGAAACCTGGTTGACCAGACCACTGACCGGAATTACTGAAAGTATTTTCGGTGAATTGGATCACCAATTGGAAAATGAATTGTTGCATCCTGACCGCAGCAGCGGGTTCTGGAAAAAAACTGAAGGCGGCAGCGATTACTCCGATGTGCTGAATAAATGTACATTCCCGGTATGCATGACTACTGCATGGTACGATATTTACACCGGAGGTGTATTGGACATCTGGGAGTCATTACCGGAAGAACGCAAAAAAAATTGTGCGCTGGCTGTAACTCCTTTCATGCATGCCTACAATACTCTGCCGGATGATCCGGATTATCCGGAGTGTCCCGGAGGACTGATTTCTGAAAATATGCAGTTGGAAAATACCGCTGTCGCGTGGTTCGACCATATCCGCAAAGGCAGTGAATTGGAATTCTTTGAAAAAGGCAAAGTCAAATATTATACTCTCTGGGAAAATCAATGGCACGCTGTGTCTGATATACAGAACGGTGCTGTGAAACATGATTTTTACCTCACACAGGAGCGGACTTTGGCTGCAGAAGCAGGCTCCGGCAGCATAACATATCTTTACAACCCGGTAGCCCCGGCAGCTTTCAAAGGCGGATGCTGTCATAACTTCTACGGTCTGCAGCTTCAGGATGCTCCGTCTTCGCGCTATGACATTATTTCCTTTGTTTCGGATGAACTTGAAGAAATGGTCTGTACCGGCAAGATGGAACTGCAGATAGAGGTAAGTTCAACAGCTCCGGATACTTGTTTTTATGCCAGAGTAGATATCGTAAAAGGTGAAAAAACTTATCCGCTGCGTGATGATATCGACAGTATATGCCGAACAGTTCCGGAGTTTTTGCCCGGAGCGAAAGCGGTATTGAAGTTCCGCTTTGAGCATCATTCGTTCCGAATCGGCAAGGGGGACCGCTTGAGATTGGATATTTCCTCAAGTTGTTTTCCGCATTTTCTCGTACATCCCAACCGCAAGGGAAACATTGCAGAGCAAAATGGTTCAGATATGGCCCGCAATACCGTTTTTATGGAAAATTCACGGTTGTCGATATATTGCGACAGGTGATGTCAGAAAAAACGGAACGCCAGATAGAGAACGGCTCCGACACAGAGGGGGATCGAAAAGTTGTCATCGACTTTCAACTGCTTCTGGAACAATTCAGCCACGGCAGCCAGGATCACTCCGATAAGGCCCCAGAACCAGAAAGCATAAAAAAGTCCGAGGATCGATAATACGATCGATAATGCACAAAAACCAGCAAGGATGAAACTTGCAAAGCCTTCCCAGGATTTGCCGTTGACCGTTTTGTGTCTGCCGAATTTGCGGCCGACGAGAGCGGCTGCGGCATCTCCGGTGAGCATTACTGCCAATGATGATGCAGCGATAAAAGGCGGGAAAAGTACATTGACCAACAATGCGGCAGCCAGAACCGGGGCTCCGCCGGAAACGATCCATTGACCGGGTTTTACCTTGTCGCGGAGCATTTTTCCGAAGATCTTGCCGTAAAGTTTTCCCAGATATCTGCCGCCGTTGGCATAATCATGCTCCGAAACCAGAGTCAGCAGCAGCAGCAAAAGAAAAAGCAGACACGACCAGTTTCTTGGCAGCAGTAAAGTTGCCGCTGCCATCCACAACGAGGAAAGATGTACCAGTTTCCGTTTTATTTCTTCAATATAAGTGATTTCCATTATCGTTTCTCCTGCTTGCCTGCCTCGAATATCTGCATATTCATACAATACTGCCGAAACTTTTAAAATCAAGAGGCAAAAGGTGATTTTTTTTCGAAAACTGCAGTCAGTTTGCGCTTGTTATTTTTGTTTTGTCCGGAAAAAGATAGCGTATCGCCAAAGGCAGCGTCAGCTGTGAAGGGACACAATGGGTGGAGTCCAGATGATCCCGGAAACTCATTTCCGGGGCGAAATAAGTTCCCCGTGCCTGATGCAGGGCCAAATGTCCCGCCAGAAGTCTGGCATGTTCCGTGAAGTCGCCGTAAAACGCCGTTCCCCGTAATAAATTGAAAAGCGGCCAGTCATCAAGACATCTTTCTTTGCTGTAAGGCTGGTAATCGCGGAAGATACGGAATGTGGTTGCTCCATAAAAGTCACCACCGTGATTTTTTCTGTAGGCAATTATCTTGCGGGCAGTTTCTTCCGGCAGCAGAGAGCTTGAGAGCATTTCCGGATAAAAACGGTAATTTGCGTAAGATGCCATGCTGTGGATATCATCTTCCGGGATCAACTCCACAAAATCATTCATATCTGCAAAAACTTCTTTGAACTCCGGACATGGTGGTATGAATTCGCCGTCAGGAGTCTGAAGTGTTGATGCGATACAGCATTTGACCGTACGGGCGGCGAAACTTTTTATTTCTTCCACAGGCAAAGGAATATTGCTTATTGCAGAGTAACTCAATAATCCTCCGGCCGCCCACAGATTGGAAGAAAACCACTGCATGTGGGGAATTTCACGCAGATCATCTTCAGGGCAGCCTTTGATCAGCGATGTTCCGGCTTCCCGTATCAGATTCAGCAGACGCTCTGCCACAGAATCCATGACAGGAGCGTAACGGTTGAAGAAATCTTCATTTTTTGTTGCTTTACAGCAGTTGGTGAAACACTCCAGTATCATGCCGTGTTCAGAAATGGAAGATCCGTTGCCCCGGTGGTGGATCTCGCCGTCATATATGAAATCGTCAGCGAAGCTGCCGAAGATCCTCAGTGCTTCATCGGTAAGTCCGTAGAAAAGAAAAGATTCTGCCGCAGTAATGATCGTGGGCGGAAATGATTCTGCTGTCCGTTCTGCATCGCAGTAATAGCGGGTCGCTCCATAACGGATAGCTCCATTGTATTGAGTTATAAGGGTTTTTACCAGCGCACTCAATATGCCGTTTTTCAGGTAGGCATGGGGAAAATCCCAATTGAGTACGGGAGCAAGTTTACTGTTCCAGTATGTTTTTATTTCGGCAAGTTCCCGGTCAAAATATGCGCCGTCCGGCATGAATTGCGGCAAAGGATCTTTCATTTGCCATATTACATCAAGATCTTGAGTCGCAGGTACTTCCACTTTGTATACTCTGCGTTTTTCGTCTGCATTTACAGACAGCTGAAGATTGCCTTCGTGATCGGTAAGGATGATTTCCTCGACCATGTCAAAGCGGTCGGTACGGAACTTTACGACTGATACCGGAAGCCAGTTGTCCAGACAGGTATGACTGACAGCAGAAATAAAATGCCCCAAGCCTTCCCGTTCAGGATCAAAAAGAGTGAGCATGGTACGCCTGACCTGTTTGTAGCAATCCTGAGGAAGGTGTTCCGGAACATACTGGGTTTCTATGGTAACAACTCCTTTTTCATTGACGAGCAATTTCCAGCAGGAGTTTTCGGTTCCGGTGATATCAAAGGAGTTGTTTTGCGGAACCCGTTTGCATGCCGTATTGAAAAAGGAATCAAACTCCTGTAAGTATTTTTCAAGGTCAGGATTTTTCATGATACTCTGTTTTATTTTCCCGGAGTTATTCTGCTTTTTAATGAACCGTTTTGCGCGATCAGCATTACCCGGATCGCTCTTGAATTGCGGATCTCAAAATCATCGCACCATAATGATGGACGCAAACCGATGGTAAGAAGTTCATCGCTTGAAAATTCAACTGACAAAACTTCTCCGTGATTTTCGATATGTACCCGTTTCCCGGTAATTTCCGCTTTGCATTCCGGAGCCAGCGGGAAGATGAATTCATATCGGTGTTCTTTATCTGAAGTGATCTCGTCCATTATGTCGATGCAATCTCCGGCGGCGTGGACTTTTCTGCTCCATGAAACATTTTTCCAGTTCGGATCTGTTGAAGTGAGAACTCCGGAAACCGTTCCGTTGTTCCAGGCGGAAACTTGCAATTCTGCGTACTGCAGCCAATTGTAAGTTCCCTGAACTGTGCCGTCCCCCGTTCCATCCACCAGCAATGAAGCGTGTGCTTCAGCATTTTTAAAAAAACCTTTGAATTCCGGAGCATCGTAATCGCAGCATCCGGAATCGGTGATGAACGGGCGTTTTTTATACCACAGATTGATGGCGTTTTTCCCTGCGTGATAATGGCTGAATTTTCCCGTGAAATGGCTCATATATCCATAAGCATATACCAATTTTCCGGACGCCACACAGCGATATTGTTGCACTCCAAAAAAGAATATTCCTCATTTTTGAGGGTATCATCTTCCGGCAATGTTGTGATAAATGCCTGCATATCAAAGTTGCAGCCGTCGTTCAAAAGCGTTGCTTTGTTGTCCGGACGGCACACCATTCTGGCGGCTCTGGCTGTTTTTTTGAATTGATTTACCGCTTCATTTTCCAGCGAAAATCCGTATTTTTCGGCCAGATAACAGGCATCACGGGAGATCCATGTTTCAAAACAATGATAGGTTGGACTTGCTTCAAGCAGCAATCCGTCGCCGGCGAAGTCATTTCTGATATGGAAATTGATGATTTTTTTGCCCAGTTCAATGAATTCGCTGTTGCCGTAGAAACATCCTCCATAGAGCAGCGCAAGTCCACGCAGGGCCTGATGATTACCGCGCCGCAGCGAGGCGACCGATTCCTGCCGGAAAATCACCTGGGTATGCTCAAAGATGGAGTCCGCCAATTCATCAGCTTCGGAATCTGAAATACACTTCAGATCACGCAAGAATACCAGAGAATGAATGAAGTGGATCACCCTGGCTGCAGGTTGAAAATCATACCATTGATAAGGGACCGGCTGACCGTTGCTGCCTTTGCCTTCATTGTATTCTTCATTCCGGCGGCGGGTGATTTCTTTATCCAGCAGCAGAACTGCTTCAATACTTGCCGGAGGCCGCTGAGTACGCTTGAAATAAAGCATAGTTTCCACCACCAGCCTGGCAAGTTTCTGATCGTTATCCAATCTTGCGACGCG
>JAFVRT010000136.1 GCA_017504125.1 Lentisphaeria bacterium | reverse complement strand
GGACCGGTGTCGATTCCGGAACCGGAAGCCGGGTGCGGATCGCATCCAAGTATTTGAAAGAGGATGATGATTGTTTCTTTCTGACCTACGGCGATGGCGTCGCCGATATTGATGTCCAAGCTGAATTGGAGTTCCACCTTGAACAGAAACGCATGATAACTGTCGGAGCGGTCCATCCGGCTGCGAGATTCGGAGAAATCAGGATCGCCGCAGATAATTCGGTGAAAAAATTTGTGGAAAAACCCAGCCGGGTTTCCGGATATATCAATGGCGGATTTATGGTGGTTCAAAAAGAGTTTGTGAAGCGTTTTATTCCGGAAAGTGATTGTTTCCTTGAACAAGCTCCGCTTTATGATGCTGTCGCGGCAGGAGAAATGAGTGCATTCCGCCATGAGGGATTCTGGCAGTGTATGGATACTCCCCGTGAACATGCCATGCTGAATGATATGTGGGAGTCAGGCGAGGCTCCGTGGAAAAAATATTGGAATTGAAAATATATGTTTGCAGGAGTTTACAGCCGCCGCCGGGTGTTGATAACCGGAAATACAGGTTTCAAAGGTTCGTGGCTCGGAGTCTGGCTGACTCAGCTGGGAGCCGAAGTTTGCGGTGTCGCCCTGCCGATGCCTGCGCCTTCACATCATGAACTGCTGCAAACGGAATATTTGTCAAAAGAGTGCGATATCCGTGATTATACTGCCCTGCTGAAGATATTTCACGAATTCCAGCCGGAAATAGTATTTCATCTTGCCGCTCAGCCGCTGGTGCGTCTTTCGTACCGGATCCCGGCTGATACCTTTTCAGTAAATGCAGGCGGCACTATGAATGTCCTTGAGTGCTGCCGTCATACCGCTTCTGTACGAAGTGCTGTTGTCGTTACTACCGACAAGTGTTACGAAAATCCGGAAAACGGTCTGCCTTTTGCAGAATCTGCACCCCTGGGAGGTTATGATCCCTACAGCGGTTCCAAAGCTGCTGCAGAAATGATCGTTTCCAGTTACCGCCGTTCATTTTTTGCTCCTGAAGGAAGGATCTTATGTGCTTCAGCCAGGGCCGGCAATGTTATCGGAGGCGGCGATTGGGCGGCAGACAGACTTATTCCGGATATGGTGCGGGCCGCAGCTGCCGGGGTAAGTGCAAAAATCCGTAATCCGCATTCAGTACGGCCGTGGCAGCATGTACTTGAACCGTTGAGCGGTTATCTCTGGCTGGGAACCAAACTGCTGCAGCGGAAATCTGAATTTGCAGAAGCCTGGAATTTCGGACCCCGTCACGACGATACCATGACTGTAGGGGAGGTCGCGGCCCAGATGCACAAGTGCTGGGAAAAAATGAATTTTGATATAGCTCCTGAAACTGTTGCTCCGCATGAGGCTGCGTTACTGCGACTTGATTGTTCAAAAGCTGAAAATAAGCTGGGGTGGCATGGAGTGTGGAACAGTTCTGCTGCGATAGAGCGTACAGCATTGTGGTAGAGAGAGTTTTATGAAAACAACGGTCTTCTTACTGTTGAAGACTTGAACAGATATATCCATGATGCATCGGAGGCTGGGCTGGAATGGACAAGATGAATGAAAAAGATATGCTGAAAAAGCAGATATTGGATCTGACCGCAAGATACTATTCTCTTGCTCATGACCACTCCGGAGAGGTTTTTGAGCCGGGAAAAAGCCGGGTGAATTATGCCGGACGCTGTTTTGACGAAAGAGAAATGGTCAATCTGGTTGATTCTGCTTTGGAGTTCTGGCTGACTTCCGGAAAATTCACTCAGGAGTTTGAACAGCGTTTTGCCGAGATGCTGGGGGTGAAATCGGTTCTGCTGGTCAACAGCGGATCGTCTGCAAATCTTCTTGCGTTTATGTCGCTTACCGTACCGGAGTTGGGAAACAGACGCATTAAACGGGGAGATGAAGTGATAACTGTCGCTGCCGGATTCCCCACTACAGTTTCGCCGATCGTACAATATGGCGCGATACCGGTTTTTGTCGATATCGAACCCGGTACAGTCAATATTGATCCCTGCTTGCTTGAACAGGCCCTTTCCAGCCGCACCAGGGCGGTTATGATCGCTCATACTCTGGGGAATCCTTTTGATTTGAAGCGGGTCGGGGATTTCTGCAAAGCTCACGATTTGTGGCTCGTTGAGGATAACTGTGATGCGCTGGGATCCCGTTACAACGGTCGTTTGACGGGGACTTTCGGTGATTTCGGAACTTCAAGTTTTTATCCTCCTCACCATTTGACCATGGGGGAGGGCGGAGCTGTTTATACTTCAAATCCGCAATTGGCAAAGATCGCGCTTTCTCTGCGTGATTGGGGGCGCGATTGCTGGTGCCGCTCCGGAGTCGATAATACTTGCGGCTGCCGTTTTACCCGTCAGTTCGGCTCTCTGCCTGTGGGGTACGATCACAAATATGTATACAGCCATTTCGGATATAATTTGAAAGCAACTGATATGCAGGCTGCCATCGGTTGTGCCCAGTTGGAAAAACTGGAAGGTTTTTCAGCATTGAGAAAACGCAATTATGAATATTTGCGTTCCCGGCTTGAGGAACTGGATTGTCTGAAAATAATGGAAAAATTGCCGGAAAGCGACCCCGCATGGTTCGGATTTCTCATGACTTTGAATGAAGATGCCGGATTCAGCCGCAATGAATTGGCCGAATATCTGGAAAAGAGAAATATCCAGACCAGAAATCTTTTTTCCGGAAATCTTACCAGGCATCCCTGTTTCGACTCCATGCAAAACGGCGTTGATTACAGGATCGCTTCTTCGCTTGAAAATACTGACGCGGTCATGAATCGGGCTTTGTGGATCGGAGTATATCCGGGAATGAGTATGGAAAAATTAACTTTCATGGCAGATTCGATCATCAGTTTCTGCCGGAATACTTATAAGGATTGTGTAATTATGG
>JAFVRT010000135.1 GCA_017504125.1 Lentisphaeria bacterium | reverse complement strand
TCCCATGACCATATAGAAACTGGTAGTTTTGCCGGCACCGTTCGGACCGAGCAGTCCAACCACTTCGCCAGCTCTGACATTAATTGAAACCTTACTTACCACCCGGCGTCCACGATAGATCTTGGCCAGATTTTCAGCCTCAACTAACATTTCATTTTTCGGTAAATCATTCATTATTTCTGCTACCTGCTACTATTATAACACATTTTTTTCAAATTTCAAGTATTGTTTTCAAAAAAAATCAATATTTTTCTGAAAACACCATAACTCTGGCCCCGCAACCGGGCAATTCCACCTCAGGAGTCATGTGCCAACGCTCTTTCAGAACAGGCAATTCTTCAGCGGCCTGCCCCGGAGTTTTATAAAAAACAAACCTTCCTCCGCCTTTCCGGGGGAATGCAGATGCTGCCTTGGCCAGTTTGGGAGATTCCGCAACAGCCCTTGCCACAACAAAATCAAAATGATTGCGGAACTCCTGTTGTCGATTCAGCTCCTCAATGCGTCCGTGAACTGTACGCAAATTGCTAAGACCGAGCATTTGAGCGGCACTTTCCACAAAACGCAGTTTTTTCAATGTGCTGTCGATGGCACAGATCTGCAACTCCGGAAAAGCCAACGCCAATATCAATGAAGGAAATCCTGCTCCGCATCCTAAATCGGCAACATGAAACCTGCCGGTTGCGATTTCCGGAAAAAAACGGATTATCAACAGAGAATCTGCCACATGTTTCAGTTCAAACTCCTCTTTCTCAGTAATCCTGGTCAAATTGACATGTTTATTGGTTTCTTCCAGAAATAACCGCAATGTTTCACAGCGTTTGACAAATTCTTCCGGATTTCCGACCATACATCCGGAGGCAAATTCTTTCAGATCAAAACTCATGCAGCCCCTCCTGTACGGGTCATTATCAAAGCCCACAACGACAGCACGGCGGCAACTCCCCATCCTGCAGCGCAGCTGAATCTAAAACTCCTGCTGCGCCCTGCCAGACGCAAATAATCACGCATTGCACAGGGTTTTCCGGAAATCCAGATACCGATGATCCCGATCAGCCAGCCAATCACAGCAAGTACAGGGAATCCGGGTGTCCGGAAATCAAATGTGTAATGCACCAGATAATATCCCATGAGGATAAGTCCACCGCCAAGAGATCTTGCCGCCGGATAATCAACAAAGAAAAATCCCAATATAGGAACAATTACAGCTATGGGCCAAAGAAATGGATGCAAAAAAGCCGGAGCCACAACTTCCGCATGGGGCACACACACAGCCAACGCGATCCAGCCGACAACAAGTCCGATCCACTTATTCCGGGGAAGCGATTCAACTTTTTCAAGCCGCGCTTCATTGAGTGCAGCAGTCAGAACGGCAGCAAATCCGTACAGGCATGCTCCCATGGCAAAAACGACCTTTGCCATAATACCGTGTAAAAGTTCAATATCACTCATAAATAATCCTCTTTTTTGAGAATTTCCGGACTTTTCCGGTCTTTCAAATCAAAAAATCTTACAGCATTTTCTGCGGTGGCAACAGCCAATTCATCCATGCTCATATTGCGTATTTCGGCAATTTTCGCGGCTATCAGGCCAAGAAATCCGGGATGATTCTCTTTGCCCCGGTAAGGCAAAGGAGCCAGATAGGGTGAATCAGTTTCAAGCAGCAGACGGTCTATGGGAACTTTGCCGGCAATATCCCGGATATTTTCCGCTTTACGGAATGTTACCATGCCGGTAATACCGATAAAACCGCCCAATTCAAGGATCTTTTCGCCCCATTCCCAGCTGCCGGTAAAACAATGGACCTCAAACCTGCCTCCTGCAGCGGAAAACTCCTGCAGCATGGCCATCCCATCCCGGAAAGCACTGTCATCCCCCTGATCCCTCAGGTGAATGACTGCAGGCTTCCCCCACTCCAGAGCAAGACCGAGAAACTCAGCCAGCACCT
>JAFVRT010000134.1 GCA_017504125.1 Lentisphaeria bacterium | reverse complement strand
TCTTTCCACCCTTACAGACGCGGAATTTGAGGAGTTTTGCGGAAAACTTGCTGATGGCGGCGTTTCCGTAAACTGTTACGGCAGCTCCATAGCCAACTGGGCCATGGATCCCCGCAGCGATGAGGATTTTGCCCGGTCCAAAGAACTGCTTTTCAGCGCGGTCCCCCGTATGCAGAAACTCGGTATCAGGATGCTTCGCGGCATGAGCTTCAAGATGATCGAAGATGCCCAGCCGGATTCCCCTGAATTGGAAAAGATCATCTTTACCAAAGTCCGGGAACTTGTGAAGATATGCGAAGATAACGGGATCGTCTATGGACATGAAAACTGTATGAATTACGGCGGACTTTCCTATCAGCATACCCTGAAACTGGTGGAGAATGTCAACAGTAAGGCTTTCACCCTGATTTTTGATACCGGCAATCCGGTTTTCAATTATCGCCGTATCGGCAGTTTTCCCTATGCGCTGCAGTCTGCATGGGAGTTTTATTACAATGTCAAAGAGTTTATCTCTTATGTCCACATCAAAGACGGTACTGCGGTTCCCCACCCCGACGGCAAGACCCGTCCGGAATGCAAATACTGCTGGGCCGGTGATGGCAATGGTGATATAAGGGCAATACTTTACGATCTGCTCCGCAACGGATATGACGGCGGATTTTCCATGGAGCCGTATGTCGCTACTGTGTTCCATGATGCTTCTGCTGACAGTGCTGCTATGGATGAGGTGAAATACTCCAGTTATGTCGAATATGGACGCCGTTTTGAAAAGATGCTCAAAGATATAAAAGACGATATAGCTGCAGAAAAATAAGTTTTTGCCGTTCAAACTGCCGGGGAATGTTTCCCCGGTTTTTTTTTGAGGAGAAATCCGGAAGAATGTGATCTGGAAATAATGAAAAATACCTGCAAGAATGAAAAATACATAGAAAATACATTTTTATCAATTCTTTTGTTTTTTATCAGCCTTGCAATATTTGACATCAGATGTTATTTTATGTATAGGGATTTTTTGCGTTTAACCGGGAAATGAGGCTTCCCAGCACTCTTTCCCAAACAAAAAAATAAAGGAATTTTTTTATGAAAAAGGCAGTGTTGTCCGCTCTGTTCGTCATGGGTTTGTGCATCGGCCTTGCCGCTGCGCCTGATGCGAACGCTCCCGCCGGGAAATCCGGCAAAACCGCTGCGAAAGCAGTTGTCAACAAAACCGGAAAAGCCGTTAAAAAGGCTCCCAAGGCAGTAAAGAAAGCAACTCCGAAGAAAGCAGTCCAAAAAGCTGCTCCCGCTGAAGTTCCGGCTACATTTGCCGGAATTCCTGAAACGACCATCGAAAAGCTCGATACCACCTGGGGCATCCCGACTTTGTGGTATGTTGCTCCGCTTGCCGCAATAGTTGCCCTGCTTATGGCCGGAAGCTATTATAAAAAGATGCTTTCCGCCAGCGAAGGCAGCGACCGGATGAAAGAAATTGCCGGTTATGTCCGCGAAGGTGCCATGGCTTATCTTTACCGCCAGTACAAAGTCGTAGGTGTGGTCTTTATCATTCTCTTTGTGATTTTTGCAGTTCTGGCTTTCCTCGGTATCCAGAATCCCTTTGTTCCGGTCGCGTTCCTCACCGGCGGATTTTTCTCCGGACTCTGCGGCTATATCGGTATGAAAACAGCCACCCGTGCTTCCAACCGTACCGCTCAGGCTGCCAGCGAAGGACTCAACCGCGGCCTGCAGGTGGCTTTCCGTTCCGGAGCAGTTATGGGACTTGTGGTGGTGGGATTCGGCCTGCTGGACATCTGTCTGTGGTATGTTATCCTTGATAAATTTGTATTTACTCCGGAACACATGGCATCCGGATTTTCTCTCTGCGGTCTGGAACTGGTGCACAAAGGTTGTACCGGTATCGAAAAACTGGTGGCTATCACCACCACGATGCTTACTTTCGGCATGGGTGCCTCCACTCAAGCTCTCTTTGCCCGCGTGGGCGGCGGTATCTATACCAAAGCTGCTGATGTGGGAGCTGACCTCGTAGGCAAAGTCGAAGCAGGAATTCCTGAGGATGATCCCCGCAACCCTGCCACTATTGCCGATAATGTGGGTGATAATGTGGGCGATGTGGCCGGTATGGGTGCTGACCTTTACGAATCCTATTGCGGATCAATTCTGGCTACTGCAGCACTCGGTGCAGCGGTCGCTGCTCAAGAGGCTTCTCAGATCACCCGCTCAAGTACCAAAGAGATCGTAACTAATGCTGCCGCCGCCATAACCAGTGCCGCCGGACAGCTTTCTGATGTCGTTGCTGGTAATAAGGCATTGCGCGGAGCTGCAAAATTGGCAGAACGGGCCGGTGAAGCTGCAACTGCAGCTGCAGGTAAGGTTGCAGCAGTATCTCCTGCAGCTTTTGACGATATGACAGAGGCCACCAAACTGGTGCTGGCTCCCATGATCGTTGCCGGTATCGGTATCATTCTTTCGATCATCGGAATCGGTTTTGTCCGCTGCAAAGAAGGAGCCAGCCAGAAGCAGCTGCTCCGCAGTCTGCTGACCGGAACTCTCGGCAGTTCAGTTCTTATTCTTGTGGCTCTTTTGTTCCTTATCTATATGGGATTTATCTCCTGGGGCGTTTTCGGTGCTGTGGTTGCAGGACTTTTTGCCGGAGTTATTATTGGACAGGGTACTGAATACTACACCAGCAGCGAATACAAACCCACCAAAGGAATTGCTGCTCAGGCTCAAATGGGGCCTGCCACCACTATCATCGACGGTCTTGCCACCGGAATGTATTCCGCCTGGATCCCGGTTGTGACCATCGTTCTCGGAATTCTCTGCGCCTACGGCTTTGCCGGAGGTTTTGAACAAGCTCCCGGTGCTTTTGCCCGTGGACTTTACGGTGTCGGCTTTGCTGCTGTGGGTATGCTTTCCACTTTGGGCATCACCCTTGCCACCGATGCTTACGGCCCCATTGCCGACAATGCCGGAGGCAATGCCGAAATGTCTGAAATGCCCCATTATGTCCGTGAGCGCACCGATGCTCTCGACTCTCTGGGCAATACCACTGCAGCCACCGGCAAAGGATTTGCCATCGGTTCTGCGGCTCTTACCGCCATGGCTCTGCTGGCCAGCTTTATCGAAGAATGCAAGATCTGGATGGGTAAGTTCAATGACGGACTCGGTGAAGGCATCAATGCCGCTCAGGCCGCCGGAATGACCATTCTGGAATTTGTGGATAAACTTCAGTTGACTATCATGAACCCCCTGCTTATCGGCGGTCTTTTCATCGGCGGTATGGCAGCATTCCTTTTCTGCGCCATGACTATGAAGGCTGTGGGCCGCGCTGCCGGTTCCATGGTTGAAGAAGTCCGCAGACAGTTCAAAGAAATGCCCGGCATCATGGAAGGTAAGGCAAAACCGGATTATGCCCGCTGCGTGGCCATTTCCACCGCCGGAGCTCAGCGCGAAATGCTGATCCCCTCTCTGCTGGCTATCATTATCCCGGTTCTGACCGGTCTGCTGCTCGGTGTTCCCGGAGTTATGGGACTTCTTGCCGGAGGACTTACCGCCGGATTTGTGCTTGCCACCATGCTGAATAACGCCGGCGGTGCCTGGGATAACGCCAAGAAATACATCGAAAACGGTGCTCATGGCGGCAAAAAACTGCCCGACGGCAGCAAGAACCCCACCCACGGAGCTGCTGTTATCGGTGATACTGTCGGCGACCCCTGCAAAGACACCAGCGGTCCCGCATTGAACATCCTTATCAAACTGATGAGCATGGTCTGCATCGTTTTTGCTCCTGTGTTCATCAAACTTTCGCCGGTGATCCAGAAGTTTCTCGGCATCAACGGTGTGCTGCAGTAATTTCAAAAGTCGCAGCATCAGCCGGAAGGATTTTTTCTTCCGGCTTTTTTTATGCAGCAAAAAGCCCTGAAGCGGTGCTTCAGGGCCGGGAGAGCTGGGCTGGAATTCAGATAACTGCAAGTTTTCCTTTGATGCGTTCAAGTTCAAAGGAAGCATCTGAAACCAGTTCTTCGATGAGATCTTTGACCGGGATCACTTTATCAGCCATGCCGACTGATTGACCGGCCATTATGGAGCCATAGTCGATATCGCCGTCAACAACGGCACGGCGTAATGCCCCCATCCAGTATTTTTCCACTTCTTCCTGTGCCTGCTGCCGGTGGATCGTTCCGGCTTCGAGTTCTTTCAGCAGACGCAGCTGAAGTTTGCCGAACTCCTGCATGCCGCGGTTGCGTAAGGCGCGTACAGCCACTACAGGAAGCGAAGAATCGTATTGCGGAGTAGCGATGGCATCACGGGCATTGGCTCTGCGGAACGCTTCTTTGAAATTGGCATGAGCTTTACACTCCTCTGTCATGACGAAGCGTGTGCCCAGCTGTACTCCGGCAGCTCCCATCATCAGCAGATGAGCGATCATCCTCCCGGTGGAAATACCGCCCGCAGCAAAGACCGGCAGCTGATCTCCGAATTTGAAAAGTACCTGCTGCAGCAAAACCATGGCGGAAACATGACCGATATGTCCACCGGCTTCGCTTCCTTCAAGTACCAGAGCATCTGCTCCGAAGCGGATCATGCGTTCGGCAATGGATTCTGTTGAAGCAAAACAAAGAACTTTTGCACCTGTGGCTTTGGCGGCTTCAACCTCTTTTTCGCGGGGGAAACTTCCGGCAAATACGATATAATCCACCGGATTATCCTTTATCATGGCCAGATGTTCTTTATACGCCGGAGCAATAGTTATCAGGTTGACGGCAAAGGGATTGGCCGTCAATGACCGCAATGTTTGGATCTGCTGCTGCAATATTTCTGTGGGGGCGTTGCCGCCGGCAAGACATCCGAATGCGCCGTTATTGCATACCGCCGCTACCAGATGCGGTTCTGAAACCCAGGTCATAGCTCCGCAGATTATGGGATATTTGCTGCCGAGAAATTCATTTCCACGGGCCGCAAGACGGGAAAATATCTTATTTTCAGACATAATAAATTCTCCTTTTCTGATACAGTTTTTGACTGTTATTGTTATAAAATACACTATATAGTCATTTTTTTCAAGTAACCTTTTGCTTGCCAGAGAGCATAAACAGGCGGAGTTATTACGGCAACATCTTTATTTGCAAAATGTTAATAAAATTAAATAATTTTGAAAGATTTTTTACTCTCCGGATACTGCAGCAAAAATAAAAAAGCGCACCTTGCAATATTTCTTGCAGGGTGCGTCGGAAAAGTGTTATTTTAAAGAAAGATCAGAGCCATGGCAACTGAAATTATTACAGCTGCGGCAAGCATACCAAATATGAATGGGAGAGCTTGAAAAAATAATCTTCCTGCAGTAGGAGGCACCGGCGGCTCGGCGGAAGCGGAACTGCCGGAATTACTGCAGCTGCCTTGAGAAGCAAATTTGCCGAAAGCCCGGAAATAGCGGATCTCCAATTGTTCCATGCGGGAGGAAAATTCCTTTTCTGCATGGAGTATACTGCCCAGTTCTTCAAGTTTTTCTGAAGCGGTCTCAACTTCGATGAGAAACTCCTTCAATACCTCTGCCCGGTGTTCAAGAACCGCAAGTTCTTCTTCGGCAGCGGCTTTGTCTTTGACCAGGCGTTTGCGTAATTCATAACGCTGCCGGTCAAACTCTGCATTGTGAGCGGTAAATCCGCTTTTTTCAGCAACAGCAGGCGTGTTCCGTTCATTATTTTCGCGGTTGGCGGTTGAAGCATTGCGCTGGCGCATCATCACTACGGGATCCTGATTTTCCATGAATGTGTTATCTCCTTCCGAAACGCTTTTCTATTTCTCGCATACTCAGAGTTATCATCGTCGGTCTGCCGTGTGGGCATAAAGTCCCCTGACGGCAGTTCCGTAAATCTTTCAACAGTTGTTCAGCTCCGGCAACGGTCAATTCGTCATGGGCTTTGACCGCGGCGTGGCAGGCTGCCCGTGCCACGGCTTCCAAATCTCCCGGAGTGTAATTTTCGTCCAACAGTCCGTTGAGCATATCGGTGATCAATTCATCAAGCGGACGGCGGCTTTTAAGATTTAATGGCAGGGCACTCACTATAACTGCAAGACCGCCTGCAGAAGCAAATGAAAACCCCAGAGCCTGAAAAAAATCCAAATTGCGCATGAGTAAAGTCAGCAGGCCTCGCGGGAGCTCAATGGTTTCCGGTATCAGCAGCCCCTGAGATGATGCTTCCTGCCCGTTTTTCCATGAATCAAGCAGCCGTTCAAACATTATCCGCTCATGGGCGGCGTGCTGATCTATCAGCAGCAAACCGCCGTCCCCTTCCGCCAGCAGGTAGGTGTTGTCATATATACCGAGAATCCGTTCCGGCCAGAAACCCTGTATTTCTCTGACCGGCGCAGCGGGAGCATTGTTTTCCGCTTGAACCACGGGAACATTATTATGTGCAATAGGGGTATCCCTGAGAGAAGGTACTGTAGCCTGTTCAAATTCAAATTCCGGTTGGGAATATTTTTCCTCCACATGCCAGTTTACTCCAGCTGAATCCAGAAGGAGGTTGAAATTTTTTTCCAGGCTGCCGGTTGCCGGTTGACTGCTGAGTATCTGCTTTGCCGGTTCCTGAATCGTGCTGCGGGAAGATGTTATGATCGCATCATCGTCATCTGCGGTGTCATCATCATCGTCATTATTTCCGGCTCCCCAATTCCGCAGCGCGCTGCTGACTGCTGCGGAAACTGCCCGGATCACTCCGAACTCCGAGCGGAAACGGATCTCCCTTTTGGCCGGATGCACATTGACATCTATTTCTCCGACCGGCAGTTCCATGAAAAGCAGAGCCGGAGTATATCTGCCCGGTTCGGTCAATGTGCCATACCCGTCGCGCAAAGCTCTGGCGATGGTTGCTGACTCAACCGGACGGCGGTTCACAAAGAAACGCTGTTCCCGCCTTGAAGAACGGCTGATACCGGGTATGCCGATAAATCCGGAAATGCTCAAAGCTCCTTCCCGGTGTTCCACTTCGATCAATTCTGCACAGCTGCGCCGTCCGAAAAGTTCCCGCATGCGTCCAGACAGCGTGGACTTGGGCAGACTGAAAGCCAACCGTCCATCCATGCGGAGTTCAAAACCGATCCCCGGATTGGCCAGAGCAAGCAAAGTAACGGCTTCTTCGATGTGATGCTCCTCTGTGGCGGCGGATTTCATGAATTTTTTGCGTGCCGGAGTGTTGAAAAAGAGATTTTCGACCCGGATCGAGGTACCTGCCGGAGTACCGCACGGGATGCTGCTCAATATTTTTCCGCCTTCCACAGTTATTTCAATGCCTTCAGCAGAATTTTTTTCCCGTGTACGCATGATGAAGCGGGAAACCTGAGCCATCGAAGGAAGGGCTTCTCCGCGGAATCCCATGGTGGCGACGGTTTCGATATCTTCCGCCCGTACAAGTTTGCTGGTTCCGTGAAGCTCAAGAGCAGTATGGGCATCTTCACGATCCATTCCACATCCGTCATCAATGACGGAAATCAATCGGCTGCCTGCCCGTTCTATTTCGATCGAGATCCGTGAGGCACCGGCATCAATGGCGTTTTCCACCAGTTCTTTGACTGCTGATGCCGGACGCTCAATGACTTCGCCTGCCGCGATAAGATTGGCCAGAGCCTGATCCATGACTTTGATACGACTCATAGTTTTTTCTCCTCAGGGGAACTTATTGCATCGACCGGAACTGCTGTAAACAAAGGTTGGAGCGCAGTTTTTTCCGGCAGCGAGATCTGCGGCATATTCAATTTTTTTGCAGCATACATGATATTTTCTGCAATAAACGGACTTTGTCCGGAAGCTGCAAATGCTTTGACAAGCTCTCTGAGAGCTTCCGGGCGTTTTCTGGCCAGTAACACCATTGCATAGTTGTTGCGGCATAAGATATCGCCGGGATTACGCATAAGCTGATTTCTCAGCATGTTTTCAGCTTCGTTCAGTTTGCCGTTGTGGTAGTATATTTTTCCGGCAATACGCTTCATGGCGGTATTTTTCGGATCAAGTTTCAGGATCCTGCGGATGAGTATTTCCGATTCCGCATAATTTTTATCCAGAAGTTTTTCGTAGAGTTTGTGCTGCAGTGAGCGCAGATAGGAACTGGTTCCGTCGGCAGATGTCTTCCGGGCGGAAACTCCGAACCGTTCCACCAGACAGGTACTGGCGTAAACTGTTGCTGCCAACGCCAGTAAAAGGATGAGAAGATTACGGAGATGTTTGTTCTTTATCATTATTTCCCCTTATTGGAACAATCCCAGCACCAGACCTTATGTCCCCGGGATATCTCGATTTCAGGCGGCAGTTGTTCCCGGCAACGCTCTGCGCCGCAGCCCGCTGCGAGGCTGCATCTTGTGCAGAAGCGGCAGCCTGCCGGAAATTCATGCGGAGAAGGAACCTGTCCGGGGATCGTTACCAGACGGCGGTTTTTGCCTCTCAGTACCGGGACCGCCGCCAGCAAGGCCTTGGTATAAGGATGACATGGGGAATCTATGAGTTCAGCGGTTGCAGCACTTTCCACGATCCTGCCGGCATACATCACCGCGACTTTGTCTGCCAATTGTGCGACCACACCGAAGTTATGGGTTATGAGGATTATGGAAGTTCCGTTTTCGCGGCGGAGTTTATCCAGCAGAGCTATGATCTGGGCCTGGATCGTCACATCGAGGGCAGTAGTAGGTTCATCGGCGATCAACAGATCCGGTTTTCCGGCCAGAGCCATGGCTATCATCACCCGCTGCTGCATTCCGCCTGAAAGTTCGTGAGGGAAATTCATCATTCTGGCTGCCGGATCAGGTATCCCCACTTCTTCAAGCAGCCTTATGACTTCGCTGCGCCGGTCTTTGATTTCCGGCCGGTGGAGTTCGAGTACTTCTGCTATCTGCTCCCCGATGCGGAACACCGGATTGAGTGAAGACAATGGCTCCTGAAATATGTATGCGATGCCGCCGCCGCGGATCTTGCGCAATTCTTCTGCAGAAAGCTGCAGGAGTTCCACCGCCCCTGAGGAACTTTCAAATCTGGCGGAATCGGCAGAGATCACTGCATTTGCGGAGTTGAGTCTGGTCAGAGCAAGAGAACCGGCACTTTTACCGCAGCCGGATTCGCCCACCAGAGCCATGATTTCACCCCGTTCGATTTCAAATGATATGCCGTCGATCACCGGAACAGTTTTTCGACCGTTCCGGAACGCCACAGCTAAATTTTTCACTTGCAGTAAACTCATTAACTTCCTCCGGTCAGGGGAAAGAAATGGTAAAAAATCCCCTGTATTCCATGA
>JAFVRT010000133.1 GCA_017504125.1 Lentisphaeria bacterium | reverse complement strand
TTACGATTCCCCCTTCGTGATCGATATGGTCCGCAGCAGTATGAAACCGGGACAGATAACGGGAGCATATACCGATTACGGAGCCCGTTACAGAGTATGGAGTCAGCTGATCGGCGGACTGCGTACCCCGGCGGTCTGGTGGTACGGTCAGCTGTTCCGCCGCGGAGATGGCAAACCGGGCGTGGAAGGCTTGCGGTTGAAAAAGATGTTTGCAGATTTGCGCGACAGCGGTGCCGACCGTGTTCTCGGCGAAGGTAAGCGTAAGATCAGTCCTTTGACTCTGGTGTGGTCGACACCTTCTCTGGTCGCTTCGGAAATAGAAAAGAAAAACAATCCGGTTTCAAGAGCTGTTTTTACAGCCAATCTCGACAGTTGGTCGCAGTTGATTTGCGACAGCGGTATGGATATGGCGAATGTTATCGCCGCAGAAGATCTTGCAAAAATAACTCCCGCCTCAAATCCGGTGGTGATATTGCCCTGTACCATAAGGCTTTCGGATGAACAGATCAAGATACTGGAGCAATATGCGGCAGCCGGAGGCGTGTTGATCGCTGATCTTTATCCTGGTAAATTTGATTCTTTCGGAGTTGAGCGCAAAGAAAATAAACTCTACGCGCTGTTTGGTATCACAAAGATGCAAAAAAGACTTACCGGCAAAAATACAGCTGCCGGGGAATGGGCATTGCCGGATATTTTACCGGGTAATATTATCGGATATGCAGCAGATGCTCAAAGTTTTTGTCAGCTGAGTACGAATTCAGGAAAAATCCCGGCTGTGATCATTCGTAAAGTCGGGAAAGGAAAAACTGTGTATCTGAACTTTGCCTGGAATTTGTACAATAAAAAATCATCTTCTGCAGATGATTCAAGCAGAGGACACAGAGGATTGCTGAAGCAGATTTTTGAGTGTGCCGGAGTCAATATTACCGGGAATCACACATTGCCGCCGGGATCTGCTTTTGCGGAATATGGATTCGGCAATGCCCGTTACATGTTTGTTTCCCGCCGTGCCGGAAAATCCAAAGGGGAATTTGCTTTGCAGCTTGGCAGAAAAATGCATGTATACGATATGTTCAAGCATAAATATCTCGGTACAATGTCTGTTTGTAAAGGCTTCTTAAAAGATAATGAGGTGAAGTTTATCGGGATCTTTCCTGAAAAACTGAAAAAATTCACCGGAACAGTTTCTTTTGACGGCAGACATATCAATGTTTCGGCTTTGCGGAGTCATCCCGCTTTCAGCGAACTTGTCCGTATAAGAGTATTTTTCAACGGCCGGGAAATACAACAGCTCGGCATGACAAATATGTTGACGGATACTATGAAGGTCAAAATCGATTTGGGCAGGGAACCCGCGAAAGGAAAATGGAATGTGCTGATGACCTCTGCTGCGGACGGCAGTAAGGTTGAATATTCTTTTGTTGTGCGTTAAATAAATATTTGCGATCATGGCAAGAAATAAAAAAATCGAATTGCGTTGGATAAATTCACTGGAAAAGGTCGGGCCATACGAAAAGGTTTTACCGGAAAAAATCAGTTCCGGGTGTGCCCTGAAAGGTGAACGCTTTAATTTACAGCTGTTGTTCTGTTCGGCAACAATGCACAACCGTAAGACGGAAATAACGGTCATATCGCCGCTGAAAGAGTATATTTCAGTTCGTGAGGTCGGATATGTTCCGGTAACTTTTACCGGCTATTGCAAATGCGATGACGATGTGCTCCTTGACGGCGGGGGAGTTCTGCCGGATCAGCTTCTGCCCCTGGTTGACGGCTGCACCCGTATCGTTATCCGGCAGACTAAAACATTATGGTTATCGGTGGATATCCCTGCTGATTTCCCCGCCGGAACATATCCGCTGCAGCTGCAGTTGAAAGCGTTTCCTGATGATTGCGACGAAAATTTTGCTGAAACTCAGGAAACGGAAACATTCCTTACTCCTGAGTTTCAATTGCATGTGGCTGATGCTGTTTTGCCGCGACAGCGGTTGAAAGTTACTCAATGGATGCATTATGATTCTATTTCTGCCGCTTATGATGTTCCGGTATGGAGCGATGAACACTGGAGGATAACCGGAAATTATATGCGTAATGCCGCCTGCCACGGGATGAATATGATACTGACTCCTGTGCTGACACCTCCTTTGAATATTTATCCCGGAACTTACCGGCGATCAGTTCAATTGGTTGAGATCTCCCGCAAAAAGGGTAAATACAGTTTTTGCTTTGACCGTTTAGAAAAATTTATCAAATTGGCTCAAAGTTCCGGGATAAGTTATTTCGAAATAGGTCATTTCTTTTCGCAATGGGGAGCTGCATACAGCGTGGCTGCGGAAATTGACGGAAAAATGGAGTTCGGTTGGAATGTCCGGGGGGATTCTCCGGAATACAGGGATTTTCTGCATCATCTTTTGACGGAACTTACCGCCAAACTGCGTGAGCTCGGAATTTCTGACAAGTGCTTTTTTCACTGTTCAGACGAGCCCGGACCGAAACATGTTGAACAGTATCGTAATGCCATCACTTTTCTGAAAGAACATCTGCCGGGATACCGTATCATAGATGCCATAAACGGAGCGGCGATCTTCAAGGCCTGCGGCATGGATACTCCGGTTCCCATTATTACTGATCTTCATAAATTCCGTGGTGTTGAAGTACCGGAGCGGTGGACATATTACTGTTGTGCGCCAACAGAAAAAGCTCCTAACCGTTTTATCCATTTCCCCTCTGCACGCAACCGTATTTTCGGTGTTCTGATGTGGAAATACCGTATTGACGGATTTCTGCACTGGGGGTATAATTTTTACAACGAAGCATTGTCCCGTTTCTTTATTGACCCGGAAAAAGATCCGACTTCCGATCGTTTTTACCCGCCGGGAGATGCTTTTGTGGTTTATCCCGGAACTGACGGAAATCCCGTCGATTCTATCCGGCACGAAGTTTTTTACGAAGCACTCCAGGACTTCAGGGCATTGGAGCTTTTGGAGAAACTCTATACCGAAAAGAAAGTGCGTTCTATGCTGAAGCAATGGTGCGGGACTCTTACTATGCTGGACTATCCGCGGGGCAGTAAAGCGGTTCTTGCTTTGCGTGAAAAAATCAATGCAGCTGTAATCAATCATAAATGAAAGGAATTTGTATATGTCAGGTTTACACATGGAAATAGGAGGACGGGCCTTTGAGCTGCTTCCTCAATGGGAACAGGATTTCTGGAAACAGGAAGCTGAAAACATTCCGGTTTATTGCGATTATCCCGATCTGCATCTGGCGGCACAATGGGATGCTCCGGAGCAGTTGCCCTATTACGAAAAATACTGCATGATGCCGAATGGTATATGTATCCCGCACGGGCCGGTTGATTGTGAATGGAGATGTGCAGCTCACGGAGGCATAGCTGATCCTTCAAAAATCGAATATTCATTGCAGTATTACTGCGGCAGAATAATTGAACTGCTGCGGCAGAAAGATGTTGTTGAGTCTGCCCGCTTTGCCGGAGTATTGGGTCATTTACTGCAGGATTCCGGAACACCGGTACATTCAATGAACAATATCACTCTCAATCAGCTTTTCCCTTACGAAAACGGAATTTATTATACATGGCACAAACTTGGTGATCATTGGCCGTTCAAACCTGAACTTACCAATGGTGAAGTGGAGCTGCTGGGCAGAAATTGTGATGAGCTTGTTTTCAGTACGCTGGAAGATATTTTTGTGAAGGTGGAAAACAGTATGGGGGTGATCGTGCCTTTTGTTACTGCGATCCGCAATCAGGATACCGCTGCCGCAGACAGGATCAGCCAGCAGTATAACAGTGCTGCAGTCATGCTTACTGCAAGAGTGTGGCATACGCTGTTTTGCATTGCTTTTGAACGCTTTGATGAAAAAGAAGTTCAGCAATTTTCA
>JAFVRT010000132.1 GCA_017504125.1 Lentisphaeria bacterium | reverse complement strand
TCGCGTAAAGATATCGCTGCAATTGCTTCGCTGAATTGCGCGCAGGTTTACGGACTTTCTGATTTGGCCGGGGATATCCAAAACAGCGCGGCCAACCGGACCCGTTTCATCTGTATTTCCCGGAATATGCGTCTTTTTCCCGGAGCTGACCGGATCAGTCTGATGCTTTCGACTTCTCACCGTCCCGGAGCTCTTTACAGTCTTATTTCCAAATTTGCCTCCATCGGAGTGAACTTGACCAAGTTGGAAAGCCGTCCCATTCCGGGGCGTGAATTTGAATTCATGTTCTACTTTGATCTTGAAGCCTCGCCCCGTTCGCCTGAAGTGATACGCCTGCTTGATGCGCTGGCTTCCGGGCCGGATACCTTTGTATTTCTGGGCGGTTACCGGGAAATTGTGTGAGTTTTTGAAATCAGGAGAGCTGAAAATGAAATTTGACATCAAAGTTCTGCAGGGGATCCTCGATCAGGCGGTGGAGTCAGGAGAGGAATGTGGTCTGCAGCTGGCGATTTATGATCATGGCGAGCTTGCAGTAGACATTTGTTCCGGATTTGCTGACCGTGAGAGAAAAATCGAGGTGGATCGCAAGAGTCTGTTTCCCATTTACTCCTGCGGCAAAGGAGTCATGGCGGCGGCTTTCCACATGCTCTATGAGCGCGGACTGGTGGATTATGATGCCAAAGTAGCTGACATCTGGCCGGAATACGGCTGCTGCGGCAAGGAGGAAACTCTGGTTTGGCACGCTCTTACTCACCGTGCCGGAGTCAATCAGCTTCCTGAACTGGATTCTCAGAGTGATATGGGTAATTGGGAGTTGATGTGTCAAAAGCTGGCTGCGGCAACACCTTCAACAGTTCCGGGAACGGTATGCAATTATCATGGTATCACCTTTGCCTGGCTGATCGGAGAAATCGCCAACCGGTCTTCCGGTCTTGACTTTCAGGAGTTTATCGGGAAAGAGATATTGTCTGCTCTCGGAATCAGCGGGGAGTTTTATTTCGGTACAGATGCGGCGGCGGATTCCCGTCTTGTGGAGGTCGATTCTGCTTCTGACGGCTGGTGCCGCAGTTTTATAAGCGACGATGCGATCCGACACGGATTCGTACCTTCAGCCAATGGCGTTGCCACGGCATCTGCTCTGGCGAAGATCTACGCAGCAGCAGTTTTCGGAGTTGACGGCAAGCGTCTGCTCAAGGATGAAACCATATCCAATGCCGCGATATTGCGCCGTCATCCTGACGATCCAGCGGGGGACACCTGGGCAAAGTTCGGTTTGGGCTGGGCTCTGCCGAATATGCCTGAAACCAATGCCGTTTTCGGACACGGCGGAGCTTTGGGCGGCGAAGGTTTCGCCGATCTTGAACACGGTATAACGGTCGGATTCGTCAAGAATCACCAGACAGCCACTCATCCGGATCATCCGGTGCGCAACCGTATTTCAGAAGCTCTCGGACTGCGTACCCGCCGCTGGTGATCAGTGGAAAAATCAACCGCCGCCGTATTTTTCAATGAAATCGGCGGCGTTTTTTTGTTGTTCAGCCTCAAAAAAGGCAAAAAAATGGCATCTCCAAGGGGAGTCGAACCCCTGTTGACGGGATGAGAACCCGTTGTCCTGGGCCACTAGACGATGGAGACGCGTTTCATTATGTTCAGAATATACACCGCGGGCAGAAAAAAGTCAAATCATTATTGCAAAATTCTTGAAAAAAAGTTCATTGAATGGTATATTATATGCCGGAAAAACTCAATTTGAATACAGGAATGTTTATATGAATACTGTCCGTACCCGTTTTGCTCCCAGTCCCACCGGTTTTATGCATGTGGGAAATTTGCGTACTGCCCTTTACGCATGGCTGCTTGCCCGCTCAGACAAAGGCAGTTTTGTGCTGCGTATCGAAGATACTGACCAGAACCGCTATGTGGAAGGAGCTGTCGATATTATTTACTCCACTTTGAAACAGGCCGGGATCGACCACGATGAAGGTCCAGACAACGGCGGAGAATATGGGCCTTATATCCAGTCCGAACGCAAGGCTCTCTACAAAGAATATGCCGAAAAACTCGTTGAACTCGGAGGAGCATACTACTGCTTCTGCGAAAAATGCGAAGAAGAAATTGAACCCGGCGAAGAAGAAAATCATGAATTTTCCGACGGCAGATGCCCCGGACATTGTGATGAACTTTCTGCTTGCGAAGTCAGGGAAAAACTTGCTGCAGGAACTCCTTATGTGATCCGGCAGCGCATTGACCGCAGCGGTTCCACCAAATTCAATGATACCGTTTTCGGTGAGATCGAAATCGAAAACAAGGTTCTGGACGATCAGATATTGTTGAAGCAGGATGGTATGCCTACCTATAACTTCGCCAATGTGATCGACGATCATCTTATGGGGATCACCCATGTGGTGCGGGGATGTGAATATCTTTCATCCACACCCAAGTATAATTTACTTTATCAAGCCTTCGGCTGGGAGATCCCGACCTATGTGCATCTGCCCCTTATCATGGGAAAAGATGCTGAAGGTAATGTTTCCAAACTTTCCAAACGCCACGGATCGGTCAGTTTTGAAAATTTGGTGGAAGAAGGTTTTCTGCCGGAGGCAATTGTTAATTATATCGCCTTTCTGGGCTGGAATCCCAAAAGCGACCGGGAAATCTTTTCTCTGGCAGAACTTGCGGAAGCATTTTCTCTTGCCGGACTCAACAAGGCTCCAGCCGTTTTTGACTATACCAAATTGCGTTGGATGAATTCTGAGCATCTCAAGATGATGGCTCCGGAAAAATTTGCCTCTATCGCCAAGCCTTTTGCCGGTATCTCCGGAACTGTTCTGGAGTCTAAATGGCCGGTATTGGCAGAGCTTCTCCGTTCCAGAATCGAAACTCTGGCCGAAATTCCGGAAAAAATCGCGTTTTTCCATCAGCTGCCGGAGTTCGGACCTGATATGTACAATAACAAGAAAAGCAAATGCAATCCTGAGGTTGCCAAGGCCGTTCTGGAGGAACTTATCCCTGAATTTGCTGAACTTGATGAATTCAATGCTGACAGTGTCAATCCCATTATTGAAGGATATGCCGCCGCGCATGAGGTGAAACTCGGACAGCCTATGTGGGCAGTACGGATTTCCCTTTCCGGTCTTCCGGCTACTCCCGGAGGCCCGGCTGAGATCATGGCGGTTCTGGGAAAAGAGGAATCCATGCGTCGGCTTAATGCCGGATTGGCAAAACTCGGATAAACAAAAAAGGTGTTCGCAATGGCAAACCGTGTGGCCGTTATCGCAATAATCGCTGAAGATATTCAGGCATCGGGTGAGATCAACCTGCTGCTCCATGAATACAGCAATTTCATCATAGGCCGTATGGGATTGCCTTACCGGGAGCGC